>NZ_JBIMLI010000140.1:0-13404 GCF_051859755.1 Limnospira sp. | reverse complement strand
CCGGTAATCGGCATCTGGTTCACCGCTTTAGGTGTATCCACCATGGCCTTTAACCTCAACGGTTTCAACTTCAACCAGTCCGTAATGGACTCCAGCGGTCGGGTAGTTAACACCTGGGCTGATGTCATCAACCGCGCTAACCTGGGTATGGAAGTAATGCACGAGCGCAACGCTCACAACTTCCCCTTAGATTTAGCTTCTGCTGAGTCTGAGCCTGTAGCTTTGGTTGCACCTCAAATCGGCTAATTGATAGCTTAGATTAAATCAAGCGCCTCCCAGCCGGGGGGCGCTTTTTGTTTGTTTAAACTTCACCTAGCCAAAAAAACCACCCGGTTTTTGACTCGAAGGTTAAGATACAGAAACCGGGTGATTTTTAAGTTTTTTGGGTTTATAGTTCTAACCTAGGTTCTCCTCAACTTGTCTCAGAATAGAAAATAAAACCGTAATGCTACGATCCGCGTAGTTCATTAGTTTTTGCATAATGCTGGAAAATGTTTCAGAAGAATTGTGAATTGAACAATTGCTAGGCTGAGGAGCCTCTAAATATGAGTTAGTGCTTTCACTTGTGGTCATAATTAAAGTGCTGTTCTCAGCCTTATTCTGTTTAGTGATTGAGTAACTCTCATGCGGACACTATAGCATAAGTATTGCCAAAAGCGCCCAAATTCCCGACCAAATATATCTAAAGTAGTACATCAAAGCCCTATCAATCATGAATCTCGCCATTAGGCATGATCGCGCCATGTAGGTTTACCCCAATGGTATTAGCACTACTAAACTCAGCACGAGTTAAGTAGGCATAGCTAAGGTTAGCATTTCGCAAATTTGTCCGACCAAGAGAAGCATCGGTTAAATCAGCCTGAGTCAAATTAGCCGAACTTAAATTAGTCCGATTTAGTTCCGCCCGTACCAAATTCGCCCGGCTTAGGTTAGCATGACTGAGATTAGCATTACTGAGATTAGCATCTGGTAAAATTGAGTCGCACAATTCCACCCTAGGCATTTGGGCGTTAGTCAAGATGGCTCGCTCTAGTTTTACCTTAACCATGCGGGAACCAATTAAATTAGCACCACTTAAATTAACTTCTGTTAAAATCGCCCCTTGTAAATTGGTTTCGGAAAGGTTAGTCTGGTTGAGAATCGCGCCACGCAGTACACATTCAGTTAAATTAGCCCCCGTTAGGTTAGCGCGAGTTAAATCAGCCCCGGTGAGATTAACCCCCTGTAAATCGGTACCTCTTAAATCTGCGCCTCGTAAATTTACACTCTCATAAATACGCCTTTCATAACGCATATTTGCACCCCGTAGACAAGCACCCCTTAAATCTGCACCTTGCAAATTAGCACCGCGTAAATCTGCTTGAATTAGGTTAGCATCAACTAATGTGGCTAGGGTTAAATTAGCTTTTCTCAGGTCGGCTGCTTGCAGGATAGTACCATGAAAATCAGCGTCGGTTAGTTGAGCGCCACTTAAATTAGCTCGTGATAGGTTAGCTCCTCCTAATCTGGCTTTTTCTAAATTTGCCCTAGTTAGGTTAACTCCATTAAGATAGGCTAACACAAAATTGGCTCCTTGAAAATCACCGCCACTTAAATTGGCTCCAATTAGGTCAGCATTACTTAGTTCAGCATTGCGGAGGTTAACCCCTCGAAACAATTTTTCTCCACTTCGATATTGATTTAAGAAAGTCCGCTCATCCATCCATCTTCATCCTTGTACTTTGGCTGTTAATTTATTCGGAATTATCAATTATTAACTATGGTTTACATAGTTGATTTTTTGAGCCCAAATAAAAGACTGATCACCTGGCTTACGGAAGTAAATTTTGACAATGTTAATAGATTGTAGTTGTAGGGATAGTAACTTTTTGTGGATAAACTGGGTGGTTGATTCGGGCGCGAAACTGTGCTGGGATTCGAGAATTAGATGCAAACACTGATTTTTAGATTGAGCTAAAACGTGGATACCTTTGGATTTTACTAAGTGATTGAGGAAGGATGCGATCGCTTTAGGATTACCCTGTTTAGCTAGTTCTAGCACCTGATTAGTACCCCCGGAATCTGATATCTGAGTAGGTGTTGGTAACGGGTCAGTAATCTCTGATTTGGCTGCGGTTTGTTGGCGTTCTGTCGTTTCGGATTGATCAACTATTTCTTCTAGTTGTAGGATTTGTTCTTGTACTTGAGCAATGAAGTCTTTAAGCACCTCATACTTAAATTTTAATTGCTGCTCAATATCATAGCTAATCATTCTGCCATCTAGTTGGTCTTCTAAGGTCTGTAAGGTATTAGCGATCGATGTTATGGCTTCGGTAACTCCTTGGCTAACTCGCTTGTGAATATCATCTTTTAGCCCCAAACGTTCCTGAATAATATTGGACTTGGAACGGTTACCGGATGACTCTGGTACTAATTGACTATTTGATAGGGGTTGACCGGAATCTGTGGGAATTGGTACAGTTTGTAATCCTGATATTTCGGGGATGTTTGATTGGGTTACATTGGCGGGGGTTGATACTTGAATAGTCTGGCTTTCGTTCAAATCAATTCCCTGAGTTTTAGCTATTTCTGATAATTGTTGATCCTGACTATAATGGGAGTCTGGTAATTCCTGAAAAGAGCTATAATTAAATGATGGCTTACCATAACAAAGACGCATGGCTTCAATTAAAATTGTGGCGACTTGAGCATCTTCATCAGAATCCTCTAAGTAAGCGACCATTTTTTTTAGATAAACTTTCAAATCTTCAAAGTTAGGGAACATTTGAAAGAGTTGTTCAATCAGGTTGTCTAACTCGATTGATTTGAGTTGTAGCCAGTCGCGATCGCTAAATGTAAACTCATTTTCTAAGACGGAAAATATCAATATCTTCACCCTTAATGGGTTGGCAGTCTGCATGATCTTGAAACGAATATCAAAGATATTATCTAGTTTTTTGGGGGGAGGATTGTGGTTAAAGTTTTCTGGATTAACTGACCAATCAAGTTGAGAGTGAGGACGGTCTGACGACTGATAGGAAGTCATAACCATCTCAGTAGAAGATTCCTGATCTCCCTCAAGGTACAATCTCCCAACTTGACTCAATACCAGATTAACAATAACTGTATATTCTGTTTTTTTGTTAATTTTAGATAAAATTTTATTCAAAATACTATTAAGTCGTTCAAGGCTTTGGGTACTCCAGTACAAAGATTGCACTAAATCCCGCATAGGAGTATTTTCTATGACTGCTGAATCACTCTCCCATTTACCATGGGTAGCACAAATCATAATTTTTTTGATGCGAAACACCTCATCACTGGTATCCAAGTTTTGCACAACATCATCCAGGATCGATTTGGCTGGCATTTTTGCCTCCTACAAATTATTGATAAATAAACAGTTATTTTGTGATAGTGCGAGCCCACACATTCGCCAAATTAATCATTCATCTACAGGTAATATATATCTGGGTAGATATTGCCTGTATCTCAGCCTGGTAAAGTAGGATTATTAATCAATAATTTCGCCAAAGTTAACCAAGCCAACCGGAATTATTTGAGTTGATTTTACGGAATATATAAACACCCAATAATCATCATGATAGAGCATTTCAAACTCGGCTCTATCTACAATGTTGTACCTGTTCACACATTGTAGGTCATTTATTGTATAATGGTTAATCATTCTCATTCAGCCATTTAGATTACCCCCCCAGAACTGATGGCGGACTTTGATGCGATCGCACGCTTAGTGCGATATTGGTGGCGTAGGCTGCGTCAGACCCCGGCTATATCAATCATAATCGGATAGTTTTCGGTTGACACAGCCCATGGTAGCCTGTTAGCTGGTTACCAACGATAGGTGCTGATCCTACCCAAAGCCTCAACTAAGATCGCCAAGTTTTAGCACTTTTGGGACAATCCCTAGCTCCGATCGCATATTATCCCCCAGGACACTACCACTTCCCTGAAGGTAGTTTACCTATAATTATGCGAGTAGCGATCGCTTCAGAGGTGCGATCGCCGTCAAGCCCCCATGAGTAAATACTCATATAGTCATCTCCGGGACTGTCCAAAGGTTGCGGTTAGCCACCCATGAAACCATCTCCGAGCCAATTGTGATTTCTGATGAATTTCAGGAATCAAGCCAGATCGCCTTGTAGTGAGGTCTAGCATCGCGTTAAGTCAAGGAAACTCAGATGATGTGGAAATATTTGATATTTTTGGCTCCTATCGTTTTAACCGGTTGTCAGGTGGATTTTTCATCTGTCCTGGAAGATATACCAGGGTGGCGAAGCAGCGATCGCGCTCCTTTGATGATGAAAGCGATCGCCTTGGGACAGCAGACATATTATCAAAATCAAGGTTATTTTGCCAGTTCCCTTCACGGTCTATCTGGTAATTTAAATCTGGAAACCGATAGTTATCAATACGCCATTAGAACCGAAGGCGAAACGGCTCAAACCGTCTTCATAACAGCCACAGCCAAAACCGATGACCTGCGTAGTTATAGTGGTGTCATGACAGTAGGAAAAAACGACGGAGGGGTGGTCTTGATGGCGAACCTGTGCCAAACGGACACACCATCTAAAGTACCCCCCTTATTATCCTCAACCCCTGTACCTAGTCAAGGATTAAAATGTCCTCCCGGATCTAGTCCAGTACGCTAATCTAGGCAGTTACCGGAACAAAATCCACATCATCTGTGCCGTCTGTTTCCCCTTGACCAGAAGTGATTTTTTCGCCATTAACCTCGATCGCAAATTCAGTTTGATCCAAACCAGTCAAGTTATAATCAGTCTTCTCGCTGGTGTATCCAACACTAGCGATCATCTTCCGTCCGGCATCAGTGTATTTAAACGCCAACATTTGATTTTTAGACTTATCATTATCATAAGTCCAAACCACCATATACTCTTCCCCGTGATAGGAGAAAACCTTAGAAGGACGGGTAGGAACATAGCGACCGGGGGCACCAAAAGCCGCATCAAGGAATTCCTGAAGTGAATCATCCTGAACCACAGCATAGCTAACTTGTTCAGCCGGAAGTTCTTCTTCCTCGACATCATCTTCAGTTTCGTCAACCACTTCTTCTTTATTGCGATTGCGGAAATAATCGACAGCCATCTTAGTACCAATAGCACCGACGGTAGCAATTCCGGCCCCAGCGAGAATTTTACGCAGTCTACTCATATATTTTCCTCATTGACGAATTGGCGAGTTTTAGTCTTGGGGATATATTCCACTCTCCGTTACAATTTTAACAGATTGTTGTTAATAGCAAAATATGCCAAAAGATGATAATATTCCTGCGCTTGGGGGGTTGACAAAAAACATCAAATGATATCCGGGAGATGGATTCAAGGATAAATTAATATTTGATTAACCCAGATAACTTGGAGCATCAGCATAAATATAGGTGATAGGAGACCATTGCTGAGTCCCCTAACCCAGAAACCAGATGGCTGTAGTCGGCCCTCAGTCCTCCAGGGCCAGCGACGTGAAGGAAGGCCCGAAAAGATGGCTAGATATTGATGATACAATTCAGCTATTATGTATAAAATACTTCAGACATCTAATAATTTCTGGGTGTTTAAATATGACAATGTGGTTAATTATGATGATTGCCACTAGAGATAGCCGGGGCTGCATCACTTGATATAATAGCTAAAGACCAGGTAATTTTAGCAACTTTTAAACTATCATTATCACCATGAAAAGATTATGCCCACTGATGATTACTATAGAATCTTAGAGGTTGCCCCCCATTCCAGTCAAACCGATATCAAAAAATCCTATCGGAGATTAGCCAAAAAATTCCATCCAGACAGTCAGGAAGAAACAGCCAATCACGATACAATTATTCGGATTAATCAAGCCTATGAAGTGCTGAGTGATCCCCAGAAACGCCAGAATTATGACCGCAGCCTAAGCCGCCCCAACCGACCAGGTAAACCTAAGCCACAAGGGCGGTCTAAAGATTTTGATCTAGACCAATGGTTGCAGGAAGTCTATAGACCTGTGAATCAAAATATTGACCGAATTTTTCAACCCTTTAAACAAGAAATAGATAACTTATCCGGCGACCCCTTTGATGATGAATTAATGGCAGATTTCCAAGCATATATTGAAACCTGTAGAGATATCCTAGCTGAAAGCCAAACTCGATTTCGTTCGGCTCCCAACCCGGCGAATATTGCGGGAGTGGCGGCGCATCTTTATTACTGTCTGAATCATATTGGTGATGGTATTGAAGAATTAAATATGTTTACCCTAAACTATGACGAATCCTATCTACACGCGGGCCAGGAATTTTTCCGCATTGCCGATCGCTTACGTCAAGAAGCCCAAGACCAAATCCATAAATTCCTTTAACCAGTCCTTTAACCAGAGAGCGATCGCCATAATTTCTTGAGCAGATCATCATACCATCGGGATCGAGGTTGAAAAAAATTCCGAAACCGACTACATTAGTTAACAGAACTTAACAAGCAAAAATTAACCTGCATTTATGCAATGCCTGATCACCCGTCGCGCCCAGTTTTCAGCCAGTCACCGTTACTGGTTGCCAGAACTGAGCGAAGCCGAAAATTTTGCCAAATTTGGACAAACAGCCCGCGCCCCCGGTCACGGTCATAATTATGTCCTGTATGTTTCAATGGTGGGGGAACTAGACGAATATGGCATGGTACTTAACCTGTCGAACGTCAAACATACCATCAGAAGTGAAGTTACCGAACCCCTAGATTTTTCATTTCTGAATGAAGCATGGCTGGAATTTCAGGACACCCTACCCACCACTGAATTTCTGGCTTATTTAATCTGGCATCGTCTAGCCCCCCATTTACCCCTAACCAACATTCAACTATTTGAACACCCCCAACTTTGGGCAGATTATCAAGGAAACTCCATGGAAGCATATCTAACCATCAGCACCCACTTTAGCGCGGCTCATCGACTAGCTCACCCTCTCCTGAGTGATGAGGATAACTCCAAAATTTATGGCAAATGCGCCCGCCCTCACGGTCACGGACACAATTATCACCTAGAAGTGACTATTCGTGGTCAAATTGACCCCCGGACGGGTATGATTGCGGATTTAGGGGCTGTGCAGAAGGCGATCGATGATTATGTGGTTGAACCCTTCGATCATACTTTCCTCAACAAAGATATCCCCTACTTTGCTAAGGTAGTACCAACGGCTGAAAATATTGCGGTTTATATCCGTGACTTGCTGCAAAATCCCATTGATGAATTAGGAGCGCATCTCCATAAAATCAAGTTGATTGAAAGCCCTAACAATTCCTGTGAGGTATACTGCACAACATCGGAACACCAACCCCATCTCGCCGCCAATCGAGAACCGGTAGCAGTAGGTGTATAAGGGATATCCCAACGGATATCAATTAGCTGAATTTTTCCAGAGACAAAGCAGGTATTTTGCCTGCTTTTTTTGATGTTTATATAAAATCCGAACCCATAGTTTTTCCCGGAGGGTCGGGGCTGCCATTGCTACCTGGAACTTTGATGATGGGTTAGGAACAGGATCTCGTCTTCACCCATCCTGAACTCCCTAGATTATAACTGTCAATTTCCTGACCTGTAAAAATTGGGTTGTAATTATGAACTAGCTAAGACACTCTCCCTGAGTTTAAAGGATATTAAACCGGGGGGGGGAGTCACTATTTAGCTATCCGTTATCCATCCCCCTAATCATCAAGCAAGAGTGAGTTATATCCATGAGGCTATCGACCCTAACACTGTTGACTCTGACTGCGCTTGCAGCTAACGAATCGGTAAATCAGGCAACTGCTGCCCCTAATGTAACATCTAGTTATAATCCGGTTTCTGATACGGAAAATTTGGTTGATGAAATTGATATCGAAATTAGCCAAGCTGAACTTACTGCGACTGTTAGCGCCCCGGAAACTTGGAGTCAGCCAGAATTAGCCGAGGATTCATCATTAACAACAGATGAGGTGGTATTTATAGCTTCAGCTTCCCCAGCTTTGTCAGTGGCGAAGGTGAGTCCTTCTGTGGGTACTTCTGAATTTGGCTACACGGTTATATTACTTAATACTTTGCTGTTAATTTCTACTTTGTCGCCCACTTTAACTTTGATGTTTTTCTGGTTAGTGCGGCGCTTGGTGATTCGAGAGTTGGTGACGGAAACTAACAAAAGATTAGATAAGTTTGATGGTTTAGAATCACAACTAAAATCTTCTAATTATCAATCTAAAAAATTGGTTAAAGATTTAGAAATTCAGGTGAGAGTAGCACAAAAGTATATTCAGTTTTTAAGAAAAGAGGTTGAGGCTTCTAAGGCTTCTATTCAAGAACTAGAACATCTGAAGCTACAGTATCTGAGACAGGTACAAGAGATGATGATGGAGCTGCAAAATTATAGAAATCAGACAATGGAACAGGTGGAGCCGCCAGGGGTACCAGTTCCTGCGCCGCCTATGTCTCAACTACCCTCGAAATCTACATCTAATCATCCATTACCTCCTAAGCATCCCCCCACTTCTCAGCCTTTAATTGCGGATGATTTCCTCAAAAAGGGGGAAGCGTTAATTAATGAACGTCAATATAAACAAGCGATCGCAGCTTGCGATCGCGCTTTGGAAATTAACCCTGATTTAGATGAGGCTTGGTATCAAAAGGGTAATGCTTTGGTGCGCCTACAACAATATTCGCAGGCTTTGGAGTGTTATGATCGGGCTTTAAAAATTCAGCCTCAGCGCTCAGATGCTTGGTATAATCGGGGTAATGTTTTGGTGCGGTTAAAACGCTATTCCCCGGCTCTGGAAGCCTATAATCAGGCGTTAAAGATTGAGCCTAATGATTATGCGGTTTGGCACAATCGGGGGGCTTTACTGCGTAAATTTCAGAAGTATGAGCAGGCTTTGGATTCTTATGATCGGGCGATTAGGCTGGAAGCCAATCATTATGAAACTTGGCATAATCGCGGTAATGTTTTAAGTCAATTAAAACGCTATCAGGAAGCTATATCATCTTATGATCGGGCGATTCAAATTAATCCAGGTCAGTTTGATATTTGGGCAAATAGAGGGATGGCTTTATGTCATATTCATCAATATTCGGAGGCGCTATCTTGCTATGAACAGGCGATATCTCTGAATTCTAAGGAGCCAGAACTTTGGATTTCTCAGGGGGGAGTTTTAGTAAAATTAGCACGTCATGAAGAGGCTGTGATTTGTTATGATCGGGCGATTAGCCTGAAATCGGATAGCTATGAGGCTTGGATGGGGCGAGGTGAGATTTTAACGGCTTTAAAACAGTATGAACAGGCGCTGGCTAATTGGGATCGGGTGATTGCTTTACAGCCAGATGCTTATCAGGCTTGGTGTCAACGGGGAATCTGTTTAGAGAAAATGGAACAACATGATGATGCGATCGCTTGTTTTGATACGGCGATTGCTTTGAAGCCAGATCATGCGGAAAGTTGGCGACACAGGGGCGCTTTATTGTCCCGACTGAAAAAATATCAGGAGGCGATCGCTTCTTTGGGAAAAGCTATCTCCATTCAAAAGGATTTACGCAACGGCAAAAAATCGGCTAATGCTTCTCAATCGATAGGTGATAATAATGGTTTCTCACCTGTTCCCACCTAATAGATGGAAAGCTGCTGATCATTTGAGATGTTGGTGAAGGCGATCGCTCGGTTAAGGTGGCGATCGCCTTAAAATTGGCAACCGTCCACTATTTGGCAAAAAAATCCCCCAGCCGAAGCCAGGGGAAAACCATCAGGGTGCATCTACTTTTTCCTATTCCCGTCACAGATGAAGCACTCCGGGAAATTTGAGAAAAAATTGTGAAAAAAACAAAGTCCCTACAATCCGATGACCGTAGGGACTAGATTATGGGTTGCCAAAAGGTTCTAGGCAATGATAGTGTCCCAATTAACATCAAACACAGCCACCGTTGTATTCTTAACGGATATTTTAATTTTATGAGCCAGTCGCATCAGAACAACAGGTTCCTGAATTAGCGATCGGGAAGATTTCACAGCCTCTGCGATGTCCTTGTTCACGCACTGAATATGCAAAACACCCCACCGCCTATAGACTTTACACTGTCCCAAGGGTCTAAGCTGTTGCAATTCGGCTTCGTTTTCTCGATAGAAATCCCAAATCAGCCGTGTCAACTGTGAAGGTTTTTTCATGATCTTCCTCCGAGAAACACCATCCCCTTGTGGGTGGGTTGGGATAGGAGCAGCAATTGAGCCGGGTTAAATACCCCCGAAATTGCCCATTCGATAGCCATAAGCGTAGATCCTGCGGGGTTGGTAAAGGTTGAACCCTTGCGGGGTGGAGGGGTATGGTTGCCCCTCCATGGAGCTATGGTTGGCTCCGACTCCCTTGCGGGGTAATGTTTGCGCTTGCGCTAACGCGCACGCTGCGCGAACGCCAATGTTCAGAGTCGGTACTATCCAAATCGCACGTCCTTAACCCCTTAGAGATGTTTAACGATTCGGTTCTAGGGCCTGGAACTAGCACGCATTCCCGGGTAGGAACTTTAACTCTTGCTCTGAACGGAGCCAGTTAAGGCTTAAGCTGGTCAGCTACCTGAAAGGGGGGCACGAAGCCCCCGTGCTTCAGCCGGGGGTGCTGACTCTGGGTTGGAGGCTTTAACAACTCCCATCCCGCAAATGGTTGGTTATACTTCTAATTGAAACTCAGATTTGCCCTTCACAGCAAGACCCTGATACAAGACTTAATAACAAATCCCGGCCAAAATTTGAGCAAAAAAAACCCTAAGTTACTGTTGGCAAGAGTTTTGAGCGATCGCCTATTTAAGATGATGTAACAAGATTGATCCCGGATATTTAACAATTTGTAAAAGATGTTTACATGAAGTACCCCACACTACCACGTTGAGGGTCGGGCTTCCTACCCTCAAGAACTAGCGTTCTTGATAGGATCGCCTTTTAACTGTCTGGTTAGGCGTAGATTCGCACACTTCCTGCCCTCTTTTCAACTCGGCAAATTGCCAAAGGTTTAGACAAGCATTAATCTCTCTATCATGAGATGTATGGCATTACGGACAATTTCCTTCTCTATTTGATAGAGTTAAATATTATTTTATATACCCATTAATCGAATATTTTTGGGCAATTGAAAATCTATATGCTCGGTAAATTTCGCAGCCTTATAACTCCCATTGGTATTCTAAAAACGTTACAATATATTCAGCAAAATCCCGATTCACCATGGCTTTACTGTTTAAGTATTCGTAACAAATGGCTTGGTTATCGCACCTTAATTAGCGACTAATTATTATGGGATATTTAATCGTTGATTAGCCATTTTTGCGTAAATTTTAGCCAGTCTAACCCTCTATTATCGCGGTGATTAGAGTCTTTAAATTTTCGACTGAGCCTCCTTTGTCGAATGGTTCAGCGTCTTAATGAACCTTGAAAATAACGAGGATTAGGGAATTTTTGCCGCTTAGACGTAATCACGAAATCTTTGAACCCTAGAGCCAATCGAATTGGATTCAAAAAGTTAAGTTCAGTTTTGTATATTGTGCTATCGGATTGAGCATATTGGTCGGGCATTCATCCCCACCTGGCAAGAAGGATGGGGTATTCTGCCCGAAATCTATGATAAATCTGTCCAAGCTATCAGGTGACGGCTTTGAGTAGCCACGAAAATAGTAGCCAGGATTATATATGCCACTAGGTCTGCAACCATGATATGATTTAAGTTTTGCAAGTACCCCTTACACACGACTTGAAAAGGAGAACCCGGATTATGGCCCGTATGTACTACGATGCCGATGCCAACCTAGATCTATTGGCAGGTAAAACCATTGCAATTGTCGGTTATGGCTCCCAAGGCCATGCCCATGCCCTTAACCTTAAAGATAGTGGCATGAACGTCATCGTCGGGCTATATCCGGGGAGTAAGTCAGCCATTAAAGCCAAAGATGCTGGTTTAACAGTTTATCCGGTAGATGAAGCGGCTAAAATTGCCGACCTAATTATGATCCTGCTGCCGGATGAAGTGCAGAAAACCGTCTACAAAAACGAAATCGAACCCAATCTCAGCGAAGGCAAAACCCTAGCATTTGCCCACGGGTTTAATATCCATTTTGGTCAAGTTGTCCCCCCAGAGAATGTAGACGTGATCATGGTAGCGCCCAAAGGTCCCGGACATCTGGTGCGCCGTACATATGAAGAAGGACAGGGGGTTCCTTGTCTGTTTGCGGTTTATCAAGATGCGTCAGGACAAGCCCGCGATCGCGCTATGGCTTATGCTAAAGGTATTGGTGGCACTCGTGGTGGCATCTTAGAAACCACATTCCGGGAAGAAACAGAAACCGACCTATTTGGCGAGCAGGCGGTTCTCTGTGGTGGTTTAAGTGCGCTGATCAAAGCTGGATTTGAGACCCTTGTAGAGGCGGGATATCAGCCGGAATTAGCCTATTTTGAATGCCTCCACGAAGTGAAACTGATTGTAGATTTAGTGGTTGAGGGTGGTTTGGCTCAAATGCGCGATAGTATCTCCAATACGGCTGAATATGGAGATTATACTCGCGGCCCCCGTGTAATTACAGATGCGACCCGCGCAGAAATGCGTCAGATCCTCAAAGAGATCCAAACAGGTCAGTTTGCGCGGGAGTTTGTGTTAGAAAATCAATCTGGTAAAGCCGGGTTTACCGCCATGCGCCGCCAGGAAGCCGAACATCCTATCGAAGAAGTTGGTCATGACCTGCGGGCGATGTTTAGCTGGCTGAAAAAGAAAGCCTAATGATACTCTGGGGGAGAGAGTCCCTCAGTTATTGCTCGGCTGACTTTTTGCCTTAATTACCGCTATTGGCTGGCGTGGTATTCTGTAACTGTTCGACATCCCTTTCCCGTTCTTCGTTGAAATTACGGGGGGTTAGCCAGTCGGGAACCAGCCCAATTAAAAATTCGCGGCTGGTTTTACTAGCGCCCCGCACTGGGTCGGGTAGGAAGGTAAAACCATCAGCAGAGGTAATAAAGGTAACAATTAGGGCGAACACTATCAGCCCGAGAATTTTTTTAGGAGTCATATTAACTGATTGGGGCTAAGATTTAGTGGGGTTACTGACATTGGTGGAATATAGATATAGCCAATGTACTATATCTCACGGTAGATGCCAGGAATGCCTCTTCCCTGTTTCCGGTTTCGGGTTTCCTGATGATAGTTCTATGTTAACCTTTCAGCACCCCGCACGGTCAGTGCTGGCTGGGTTTACGAGCCTAAGTCCTACCAGGGGCAAGGCTTCGATGATCTGATGAGGCGATCGCGAATTACTATGGCTGATGTTTTAGAAACTCCCGAACAACAAATTGCAGTCAGCACCCCCGGCTGAAGCACGGGGGCTTCGTGCCCCCCTTTCAGGTAGCTGACCAGCTATAGCCTTAACTGG
>NZ_JBIMLI010000139.1:9872-13452 GCF_051859755.1 Limnospira sp. | reverse complement strand
GACTCTGGACAGTAACTACGGACTGTTCGGGTTAGTAGTCACGAACTGCGAAAGTGCGATCGCCGATTGTCCAGAGCCGGAAATTCATGTCTATATTGGTCAAATCTGACTATATATGACTAGATTCTTGTTGAGACTTTACAATGCTTGGTAACTTTTGTGGATTCGCTATATCCTTGTGATACTGAAAGAATTGACCAAGCAAATTCTGCACGCGGGGACTAATTTGAGGCTGAGATGGTCAAAATTCTGGTGATAGTGATAGTTGGGGTTCTGGGAGCGATCGCTCTTTTGGAACTAGGGTTACGGGTTTTTTTTGGTTTTGGCAATCCTTTGATTTATGTATCTGATGAGGAGATCGGCTATTTATTGGCTGGTGATCAGAGTAGCAGACGATTTGGCAACCGGATTGAGATTAATCAATATTCTATGCGTTCTCATGCGATCGCCCCTACACCAGAAGATAACACTCTCCGGATCATGTTGTTAGGAGATTCTATTGCTAATGGTGGATGGTGGACTGATCAGGATGACACGATTTCTGCCATGATGACACAACAGCTTCAATCCCAACTACCAGTCAAACAGGTGGAGGTTCTCAATGTTTCTGCTAATTCCTGGGGACCCCCGAATCAATTGGCTTATGTTCAGAAGTTCGGTTTATTTGGTTCTCAGATCTTAGTTTTGCTACTCAATACCGATGATTTGTTTGCTAGAATCCCTAATCCTCACATTGTCGGACGCGATCGCAACTATCCAGACCAAAAACCTCCTTTAGCCTTGTTGGAACTGTTTAACCGCTATTTAGGACGCGATCAGCCTATCCCTCCACCTTCTCGCCCACGTCCCCAGGATGTGGTGGCTTATAACCTAGATATGATTAGAGAGCTAAATGCGATCGCTCTTCAACAGGGGGCTCAATTCCTACTGCTGATGACTCCCCTACTACGAGAAATCGGTGAGCCAGGACCAAAGGACTACGAACTTAAAGCACGCTCACGTCTGCAATCGCTTACCCAACAGGAAAATATTAAATTTATCGATTTTCTCCCACCCTTCAACAGCCACCCCGACTCCCCGAGTCTCTACCGTGACCACATCCATCTGAGTCCCCAAGGTAATCAACTCGTAAATGAATTATTACTTGAGCAACTTAATTTATAGTTAAGAGTGCGATCGCCGCTGTTCGTCGATGGGGGTTGCTCTCAGGTTTCTGCATCATCCTCATTTGAGCGGACGATACGTCGGACTCCGACGCGCGCGATACGTGGCACTCCGACGCTGGCGATCGCTTGTTTCGAGAAACCCGGTTTTTTGAAAAAACCGGGTCATCAGCAAATTGGGTTATCAATTACACCGACAGAAAGGAAGTCATGGGATTTATAAATTGAGGGGTCGATGAAGGTTGTTGTCAATGCGAGGCGATGAATTGCTTTAATTAAGTGTTGTTGAAAACATCCCAATCAATTCCCAGTTGTCGCAGTGCAGACCGTAGAGTTCCAATTTTGAGATCGCGACTTCCCCAATCCGGTAACACCGAAGCTTGCCCTGTGTTGGGATTCAACCACTTTCGGTGAGAGCCACCCCCGCGCCGGGGCAATTCTTGACAACCCAATGCTTTCAGTTTTCGGGCCACTTCGCGATACTTCATGAACTCACGACTAAAGTTTCTAGCCACACAGAATGATCGGCATCGGCAACACATAAATTTGGGGGTAAAGTTCGACCCAAATCCTCATAAATCTCGACCACGGCAGCCAGGGCATCCTGAACGTTGGCGAGGGCTTCCTCGGCGGTGTCGCCCTCGGTCAGAAGTTCTGGCAAGAGTGGGGACGTCACAGTAAATCCCCCTTCGGGTTGGGGGGAGAGCAGCAAAGGAACTTTATAAAGCATTGTTTGGAGATTCTCCTTTTGGGTTGAGTTGTATCGAATATTTTCCAGTTTTTATAACGCCTAATTTTAGCACTTGTAGCTGCTTTTAGTCAATGCTTTGAATGAGTGGCGATCGGGGCAAACGAGATAGGTGCGATCGCTCTTCGCGTAGCACAGGCATCTTGCCTGTAGTGGACCGACACGGCTAAAAATGTGCTTTCGCGTAGGGTGGGTTAGGCGGCTCAAACCCATGCTGTGAAAGCCATATATCAATCCGCCGTAACCCACCGTTTAAGGTGTGTCGGTTCAGTATAATCGAGAGCGTCGCTCCCATCGTGTCAACCCCCAGCCCTCATGGCTCCATCGGAATTGCTGACGACAGCGGTTGTGGCGATCGCATTCCGGCGTCCGGACACGACTCGGAAGGTGTTTGATGTGATGCCGCGAGTCAAGCCGTCCGAAGGGCGGGCAATGCTTTGGAAGCTCGAAATTCGTGTTATAATAGATAGCCGTCGAAATTTTAGAGGTGAGTTGATGCGGTCAATCAAGGGAATTTTTAAAGGCGGGTTATAGATTTTAGGAGTGGTGTATGAATGCAAAGTCCATGTCTACTTCGGAAACAAAAATTTATAATTACACGGTGATTTGTGAAAAAGAATCAGAGGGGGGTTATCATGCTTTTTGTCCGGTTTTGAAAGGGTGTTACAGCCAGGGAGATAATTTTGAGGAAGCCTTGGTAAATATCACCGAAGCAATGGAATTATATATTGATAGTTTGCTTGAGGATAAAGAACCGATACCTGAAGAGAATCTGATCATCAAGCCTGTCCAGATCCCCCGATGAGTAATTTTCCGACAGTTAAGGCGAAAGATTTTAGATGGTTGAATGTAAAATTTACCTTGATGTTTGTTGTTTGAACCGCCCCTTTGATGATTGGAGTCAAGAACGGATTCGCATAGAAGGAGAAGCTGTCCTCAACATTCTCCATCGAATTAATGCCCAAGGTTGGCAGTTGATTATGAGTGAAACAATTGCAGCAGAACTGGAAAAAATGAGCGATTTAGAAAAATTAGAAAATATCAGAGAAATTTTGAACTTGGCTACGACGGTTGTTGAAATTGACGATGCAATCAATATTCGTTCACAAGAGTTGGAACTATTGGGATTTGGACTGTACGACGCTTTTCATGTTGCCAGCGCTGAAAGGATCAAAGCAGATGTTTTGTTGACGACAGACGATCGCCTGCTGAAAAAGGCAAGTAACAATCAAGATGGATTGCGGGTTAAAGTGAGCAATCCGGTTAATTGGTTGATGACGATTTTTCAACAAGAAGGAGGAATGACTGATGACACCTATTGAATTGAGAAGACAAGGTTATCAAGTTTTAGTTGAGAATCTGGGTCAAATTAATGCGATTCGCTTTTTACAACAGGTGGGATGGGGACATGGCGATTACACGAAAGAACGAGAAAATCTGCTGAAGTCGGTGACGCGAGATGAGTTTTGGCAAGATATTCAGAAAATTAGAAATCGCCGATAGATTGGCTTTTGCTGGTGGATTCCCGCCGCCGATTTTTGAGTCAGAATATAGGGTCAATTTATTATGGTCTTCGCACACGCTACGCGATCGCTCTTCGCGTAGCACAGGCATCTTGCCTGTAGTGGACCGACACGGCTAAAAATGTGCTTTCGCGTAGGGTGGGTTA
>NZ_JBIMLI010000139.1:0-9774 GCF_051859755.1 Limnospira sp. | reverse complement strand
TAGGCGGCTCAAACCCATGCTGTGAAAGCCATATATCAATCCGCCGTAACCCACCGTTTAAGGTGTGTCGGTTCAGTAGGGTGGGTTAGGCGGCTCAAACCCATGCTGTGAAAGCCATATATCAATCCGCCGTAACCCACCGTTTAAGGTGTGTCGGTTCAGTATAATCGGGAGCGTCGCTCCCATCGTGTCAACCCCCAGCCCTCATGGCTCCATCGGAATTGCTGACGACAGCCGTTGTGGCGATCGCATTCCCGCACCCGGACACGACGCGGAAGGTGTTTGATGTGATGCGCCGGGTGCAGCCGTCCCCACAGAAGCGCGATCGCGTTAAGCTGGAGAGCAGTTGAAGTGGGAAAAGCGATCGCTCATGTCCAATTTGGCAGTACCGGCAAATCGAAGAAAAGTTTATCTCGAAATGGCTTTGCGTCGATGCCGTCCGGGTCGGGGTAGTAGTCTAGCATTTCTCCAATCGCGAACTTGGAATCATCCCGTGACTGATCTCAGAACAATTATTCAAACGCCTTTTGTTATCGTGGGAGGAATTGCCACTCGGCTTTATATGCCCGAACGCATGACCGATGATTTAGATATTTTAATTTGGGCAGAAAATTCTGACCGCATTTATGGAGAATTAGAACAGGCGGGAAGTCAAAGGGTGGGAGCGTTAAATATTGGCGGGAGTACCTGGCAGTTATCGGATGGAACGATTCTAGACGTGCTGGAATTCGAGCAAGCATGGATTGCCGATGCGATCGCTTATCCCAACTTTTCCCCGGATGGGTTGCCGGTCATTGCATTGCCCTATTTAGTATTGATGAAGTTGCAAGCCAGCCGTTCTCAAGATCTGGCGGATATTAGCCGGATGTTGGGGGGGGCGGATGAAGAGATGTTAAATTCGGTGCGATCAGTTATCGGGATTTATCTTTCGGATGCTTTAGAGGATCTGGAAAGTTTGATCGCCCTGGGTCAATTGGAGATGGGGAATTGAATCCAATGCTTCGGAAATGCAGTATGTGCACACACGCCTTCCGATCGCTCCTTTTCCGGGCATCTTGCCTGTATAATCGGGAGCGTCGCACCCATCCCGTCAACCCCCAGCGCTCATGACCCCATCGGAATTGCTGACCACAGCCGTTGTCGCGATCGCATTCCCGTACCCGGACACGACGCGGAAGGTGTTTGATGTGATGTGGCGGGTGCAGCGGTCCCCACAGAAGCGCGATCGCTCTACCCACAGACTAGGCGATCGCTCGTTTTCCCGGCATCTTGCCTGTATAATTGGCAGGGTCGCAATCCTGGGCGGAACCGGAGTTATACGGATTGAGGACTGGGGCGATCGCCACTTCTGCTAATATACCCGCTTATGGGGGGAGTAAGGGGGGATGTCGGCTGGGAGTCGGCGGTTGGCGATCGCTTTGAGGGGTGATATAATTCGGGTTGATGCCTCAATAAATTCTTTCACCGCAGGGGGAGGTGGCAAGGTGCGATCGCATTACATCACAGCCGGCCTACCACTACCCTAGCAGGATTACTGAAATCCTGGGAAATGGGGATGGCGATCGCTTTTTGAAAACCATCCACCGCCTCTTCTAGCTGACGGCTCCGCAGCAGTTGATTACCCCTCACTAAATCCCTGACTCCCCAGAATCAAGTCTATATAGACGGGTTGGATTCACCCAGGGATTATACCATCATCAGGATATTCTGGCGAAGGATTTTAATCAACCCACAATCAACTACACTTGTCAAGTACGGATAACCGAATGCTTTATTCCGGCAAACCGAATGCCGCTCGCTCTAGGTAATGCGATCGCGGCCCTCGGTATGGGAGCTACACTTCCCCATCTTCTCTTCTCAACTCCGATACCGGCTCAAATTCTCTGGTATTGTGAGTGACCAATATTAAATTATTGACCATGGCTCGCGCGGCCATCAGCAAATCATCAGGGTCGATTGGGGTTCGGCAACTCGCCAAGTTGTTTGGGATTTCTCCGGCATTTTTGGCGGCTCTATCATCCCCAGGTAAGGAGACCAAAAAATCTCAAAATTCTGGTGGCATTGCCAAGTTTGGCGGCGGATTTTCACTCTCGCTTCGCCCCATAAAATCACTCAAATTTCACCGTGGTCAAAGGAATGTTTGGCATGGTGGGCGATCGCCATTTGATGGGTGATTGAGGCTTTGATTTGCTCACCAATTATGGCTCGTTTTCCGGGCATCTTGCCTGTATAATTGGCAGGGTCGCACCCATCCTTGGCGGAAGGGGAGTTATACGGATTGAGGACTGGGGCGATCGCCACTTCTGCTAATATAGGGGGTTATGGGGGGAGTAAGGGGGGATGTGGGCTGGGAGTCGGCGGTTGGCGATCGCTTTGAGGGGTGATATAATTCGGGTTGATGCCTCCATAAATTCTTTCACCGCAGGGGGAGGTGGCAAGGTGCGATCGTATTACATCACAGCCCGCCTACGACTACGGTAGCAGGATTACTGAAATCCTGGGAAATGGGGATGAAGTGCTGAAGTGCGATCGCTTTTTGAAAAGCATCCACAGCCTCCTCTAGCTTACCGCTCCGCAGCAGTTGATTACCCCTAACTAAATCGCTGACCAATTCGCTGACCCCCCAGAATAAAGTCTATATAGACCGGTTTTCTTAACCCAGGTACTATACCATAATGAGGATATTCTCGCCAACGATTTTAATCAATCCACAATCAACTACACTTGTCAAGTACGGATAACCGAACGCTTTATTCCCGGAAACCGAATCAATACAGAAGATGGGCTAGGGTTTTGATATGGGGTAAGTTGTGTTCACGACAGTATTTTTGCCAACCTTTAAACTCTGTCCACCCACTGATAAAGACAAAATCCAACCCCGTAGCCATAGCCGCCTGACTGTCATATTGACTATCTCCTAAAAATAGGGCGGGGGGTTGAATGTTACCCTCGGCTAACTCTCGCTGGAGAATGTGGTCTTTGGTGTCAGGACTGCCAAAAATTCCCCCATTAAACAGGGAGTCTAAACCCCTTTGTCTAAAGATGTCTCGCAGTTCATTTTGGTCGCCACCGGAGACAATGAGCCACCGACTAGAGGCGGTTTGTTGGCGTAGTTGTGCCAAACCCTCGGCGACTTCACAGGTGAGTAAACCTCGGCGGACTTCTTCCGCGTAAAGGGCTAAGAGTTCATCTAAATTGGGTCCGGTGGTTTCTGGGGGGATGAGTTGATTTAAGAAAACCTCAAATTTACGATAGCGGGAAATTCCCCCATGTTGGATATGATAATTAACTAAGGACTCGGCGGCAGCTTGACCGTAGGAGAGGGCGGCTTTGTAGAAGGCTTGGGTTTTGACTTGGTTGGAGTTGAGGATGACACCATCACAGTCAAATATTAGGGTTTTATAGTGGTTGAATTGAATCATTTAATTGAATCATAGAAGTACAATTGTTTAAGAGCCATAGCTATTTGGTAATCATCATATTCATCAATGTCAACACCTGATATTTTACTAACTATGTGCTTGTAGGGATTAGCACCTAAAAAATATCCTTCAGATAAAGTATCTTTTTTGTTTCTCATATAAAGACCATTTGTAACTTTATAAATATTGGGTAAGTCTTGACTAATTGTATGTTCCTTAGTTGCTTTATAGTTTATAGGTTTTTTATCATTCCAAAGGTATTCTTTGAGTAAATTCACTGACACCAGACTATCATTGTTCTTTTGATTAACAACTTGATCGATGTAAAGGTTAAAACCTTCAGAATACTCTTGAGGACTCATCAAAGGAACCACTACGGTTACCCATGCAAAATGATTAGTTGGTATGTCTTTGATAATACCTGTAATTACTTCACTAAATGAGGCTTGATGTCCGTCACTTAAATAATCGCTTCTTGGTAGAAACTCAACTCCCATAAGATGAGCTATTTCTTTAACTCGTTGGGAATTAGAGCTTAAAAAAATCAGATTATCGCTTTGTACTTTTTTTAATTGAGCGATTTTCCATTCAAGAAGAGATATATTTTGATGAAAGGGCAAAAAAATTTTTTCTTTGATGCGACTACTTCCCTCTCTAACAGGGATAATTACTGAAATATCTGAAAAATTTTGCATTATCTTTTACCAAAAATATTTTGACAAGCACGAAGATAAATATTAACATCAACGGAATAGGCGATGTAATTAAAGCCTTCACTTTTCAGAGATGCGTTTCTCTCCAATGTATCAGAAAAAGCACCAAGTATAATCCCTTTAGTTTTGGTTTTGTCAGCAATTGTCTGCATTAATCTTAAAACTTCAGGGTCATTAACCTGACCCGGCTTACCTACGGACTGGGACAGGTCATAGGGACCAATAAATAAGACATCAAAACCTGGGACTTCAAGAATTTCATCAAGGTTGTTAATTCCTTCTAATCCTTCGACTTGCAAAATTAGTAATTTGTCATTAGCAGTTGCCAAATAATCGTCTTTGTGTTGATCTCCAAAATTAGCAGCACGAACAAAACGACAGACACCACGACTACCGTGAGGATGAAAACGAGCAGCTTTCACAGCGTCTTGGGCTTGCTGTGCTGTGCTAATATTGGGAACTTGAACCCCATCCGCTCCGGTATCAAGAGCGCTGCTAATAGCATGGGAATCAACGCTGTTAACCCGAATAATTGAGGCCATCCGCGTTAATTTAGCTGCTCTGACGTGATGATGTAGAGTCTCCAAATTGACGGGGCCGTGTTCAGTATCTAAGATGATAAAGTCTAAGCCAGCAATACCAGCAGCTTCAACAAAAGCGCTATCTGTTGTCTTGCTAAATATACCAAAGCAGGTTTTTTGAGTGAGTTTGTGTTTTAGGTGATTCATCTCGACCACAATCACAGACTAGGGAGGGCATAAATTGACTGGCTGGGTACTCTATAGCGTGTGGGTGTAACCGCTATCAATGGCAAAGGCTTTTGACTTACTGAATAAGTAGATAACAAGTTATCCATTTCCTCATTACGAGGGTCATCACCGGGATAACCGTCAAACCCAGCTAACAAGATACGACTCGCCTTGCCACTGGTCGCCACCGCCAACGCATAAGCAATCACCATAGAAGAGGGTAACACACAATGGGTGCGGGCAAACTCAAAGGTGTTTGTTTTTACCACTAAGCCAAAGTCCAGTAACTCTTTTTCAGCCAGGGACTGCTGCACGTCTTCTGGTAGCATACTGGCGGGAGTAATTAACGGTTGGGGTAAACGGGTGTGGGTTTCGCAGTCGGCTAAGAGACGCACCGGGTGACAAGCCAGGCGAACCTCTATCAAGTCTGGATTAATTTGGGACTGGGTGTTGAGCGCCATGACCACAGGCTGGGCTTTGCGGATATACTCTTCTAAGGCTTGGCGGTGAGCCGCCACACCGGGACCCGTACCCAGTAGCAACACCTCACGACCTTGGATTAAACTGGCGGGTTCCCAGGTTCCTTGGGGTTCCCCCTCATAGAATTTACGCGCCGCGTCTAGGGTGTTGAGACTGAATTTCTTGCCTCCCTCGACTCGTAGGTGTTCAATTACCGCTAGGATGTCTTCTGGGCTGTAGCGACTGTCTCCTAGCATGGACTGAATGTAGCTGGGGTGGATGCCGTGTTTTCCCGCTAGGTAATAGTAGGTGTTGGTTCCCCAACCGTGGGTATTTTGCAGGGGTCGGAAGAAGCCCTCAATTAGGCTCATTAAACGCACTAGGCTACAGGGTTTCTGCCGACGTTGACCCAGTTCTAGGGCCAGGTATTCGGTTTTGGCGTTACCGGGTCCGCGCCCCATTCCCGTGACGGTGGCATCTAACCAGGTGACTCCCGCTTCTAAGGCTTGCAGGGTGTTTTGTAGTGCCATGCCCATATTATCATGGGTATGGATTCCCAAGGCTCCTTGCCAATGGGTTCGCAATCTGTTAATGATTTCTAGGGTGTGCTGGGGGTTCATGCTACCCATACTATCCGCGAAATACAGCACGTCTAGGGGATAGTTACAGGCTTGTTGGGAAAGGGTTTCGATTTCTTGGGGGAGGCGGTCTGCTACTTGCATGAGGTTAAAGCCCACCTGGAAACCTCGTTCTTTTAACCAGGTGCTGGCGGGTAGGACTTGCTGAAATTCGTGAATATGACAGGCGAACCGCACCAGACGGACGGGGGAGGTGGCGGCGGTTTCGGGGAAGAGATGCTCTAGGGTTTGTTCTAAGGGCATATCCCCCAGTAATTCCGCGCCGTTGACCATGACTCCAATGGTGAGGCGTTCAGGAAGGGGTAGGCTGCGGAGAAAGTCGTCGGTGGTATAGGCGCAGGCTCCTTTAAACCCTTGGTTTTTCAGGGAACGAAAGCCGAGTTCTACGATATCCACCCCAGCGGCTTCCATGGCGTTCAGATAGTCTATGACGATATGGCGGGGGAAGTCCCAGGCGTTGTAGTAGCCACCATCACGGAGGGTGCAGTCTAGGAAGCAGAAATCTAAAGTGGGTTGGTTCATCTCTAAACTTATTACCATTGGTCTGTGGTTTAACCTTTCATCTATCACTAGCTATCCTAAATCCTCCACTAATAAGTCATGATTACCATAGAGTTTTTCCATTTCGTCAATGTACTCATTCACCTCTAATTTTAAGACTTCGGTCAGATCGGGATCAGCTTCAAACAGCCCAGATAGCCAAAAATTCTTGACTAGGCTAAATTGACTGGCTATATCATGTAAAGATAGATGATGACCAGAAAGTGATCGATGACGTTTGTGCGTTTTTTGAAAAGTTGGATATTTGTCAAAATACAAATTATTTTTACTGATAAAAAAATTGCTGCAAAAAACTTTTATTTTTTGAGGCTTAAATTGAACTAAGTCTGAGAGAATAATTGGTAGCATATTGATGTTTTTTCCCACGTAGCAGGGATTAAACCGGTAACCGACACGGACGTTTACACTATATTGCCTCAAGTATGAAATTGCTCTAGCATTTTTTAGGCATACAAATTTTAACTTTGGCATAATTAAACTGATATATGATTTAAATGAAAATCCACGACGTGAATTATAATAAGAAACACTTGTTTTTTGACCAGTATAAGGGTAGAGTGACTCATCTAAGTTATCCAAGTAAGTCATACGAATCACGATATCAAAGGAATCAATTTCTTCCCCGTGAGGCTCAGATGTCGGGGCGGGACCTACAATCGCCACCGTTTTGCCGTTAATGAGTTGTCCATAGCTTTCTTCAGCCTTGATATAGTCAACCCTGCCCTCCAAATATGATACTTTGTCCCGCTCATAATTCACCAAATAGAGCTGTAGATAAGATTTCAATTGATTCGGCTTTTTACAGTTTGCCAGTAACTTTTTGAGAGCTGCCTTACTTTTCAATTCATCTCGTTGTTCGATGAATAATTTCAAACATCTCGATAAATCAGCTTCTTCTTGAATTGAACCAGACCGAAAACTTTGGCTATCAAATTCGGCCATTTTCCGTCTAACTAGATAGCCAGACGCTATAAAATAATTGCCTATCAAGAAATCTTTTAATCTAATCCAAGAAGCCCTATCCATGAAACCGAAGGGAATCTGCTCAAGGTTATCTGCAATCACTTCCGAAAGCAGGCTACTAATGGTAAACCCTAATGATAAGGCTTCATCGTCATTCCTACCTGTCATATAGTCACCCAGAGCAGCCAGGGCTGCAAAAATTAGCTTCAGCTTCTCTGTGGGGGATGAGGCTAAGGAAATCTGGGACTTTAATTCTGCTTGGAATATCCTATTTATTGAAATGTCTTGTAGTTTTAGACTGATTTTTCGGGCATATTGTCCAATATATAAATTTATATTGAACTTGGCAAGCGTCTCACCGATATCAAGAGTTGACGCTGACTCTAACGGATGCTGATTTTCCCTAGCCGCCTGTGAGACTGACATTTGCCACGCTTGTCCCAGCTTTTCCAGGGCGGCACCCCAACCCTTTTGACTCAAGAACATCAGTGAGTATTCTTTCTTGATTCCAGAATTATCAGGATATTTTTGTAAGCCTGCGCTGGCTATCAACTCGGCTTTCTCAAACTGCTGACTACTCCCATAGGCTTTGACTAAATTAGAGTAGGTCCAAGCCGAAGCCTTTTCACCTTCGAGGTGCCAGAGTTCCTCCAGTCTTTGGCTCAACACCTCTCCATCGCTTTGACTCAAACGACGGAGCCGTGAATATTCAGCTTCTAGGCTAATGCTGTTGGGGTATTTCTGGAGTCCCTCGATGGCTATTAACTTAGCTTTCCCAAACTGCTGACTACTTCGATAAGCTCTCGCTAAATCCGCATAAAGTTCCTCGGAAGCATTGTCCCCCGCTATCTGCAAGTTTTCTTCTAGGGCTTCAATCACCACTCCCCAATCTTTCTCACGTAAAGATGTCAGTTCAGATTGCATCTGAATCCTCGCCGAATCTGGATATTTCTGAAGTCCTTCGGTTGCCATCAATTCGGCTTTCTCAAACTGCTGGCTGTTTCGGTAAGCTTTAATTAAATCGGCATAGATTTTCTCAGAAGCTTTTTCACCCTGGATTTGGAACAGTTCTTCTAGGGCTTGAGTGGCTGATTCCCAGTCCTTGTCGCCTACGGACATCCCGTAATATGGGGGGGATTTGATGATAGAACTATTGGGGTATTTGTGGAGTCCTTCAGTCGCCAGACGTTCCGCCTTCTGAAACTGCTGGCTGGCTGAGTAGGCTGCCACTAAATCGGCATACACTTCTTCATGAGCCTTTTGACCCTGCATTTCCAAGAGTCCTTGTAGTTTCTCAATCTCTTCTCCCCAATCTTTTTGACCCAAAGGTATCAGGCAATATTCCTTTTGGATTGTGCTAAACATTGGGTAATTGGTGTATTTTTGAATACCTTTAACAGCGATTAATTCAGCTTTCTCTAATTGTTCACTATTACGGTAAGCTTGAATTAAACGATAGTAAGTTCGCCAGTTTTTTTGAGCCTCCATTTCTAAGAGTTTTTCTAACCTTTCACTAGCCACTATCCAGTTTTCTTGGGCTAAAGCGATGAGCGCGTATTGGTTTTGTATTTTGGCATTTTTGGGATATTTTTTTAGCCCTTCAATCGCGACGAATTCGGCTTGAGCAAGCTGTTGGTTATTTCGGTATGCTTCCGCCAGGGAGACATAGTTATTCTGGGAAAATTTGGGATTTTCTGTCTGCCTGATGGTTTCTAGCTCTTCAATAATGGCTTGCCAATCTTTTGTGACTTTTTGAGGTAGACTCGGGTTAATTTCAAGGGCTTTCTGATAATGAGCGATCGCCTCTTGCCACTGCTCTTTTTCGGCTAAACACTTACCTAACAAATGATAATAGTCAGAACCTGATGGCTCTAGGTCTAATCCTGCCTTTAAGACATCTAGGGCTGCATCAATTTGTTCAGTTTCAACTAAGGCGACGGCTAATTGGTAGTGATATCTGATAGAGTTGGATTTGAGTTCGACCGCTTTCTGATAAGCAGCTACAGCATTGAGCCAATCCTCTGAGTGTTCTAAAGCCTCTCCTAGCTTGTAGTGAGACCAATGGAAATGGGGATGATGTGCGATCGCTTTCCGGAAAGCATCCACGGCTTCTTCTGGCTTACCGCTCCGCAGCAGTTGATTACCCCTAACTAAATCGCTGACCAATTCGCTGACCCCCCAGAATAAAGTCCATATAGACGGGTTGGATTCACCCAGGGATTATACCATCATCAGGATATTCTGGCGAAGGATTTTAATCAACCCACAA
>NZ_JBIMLI010000138.1:0-13823 GCF_051859755.1 Limnospira sp. | reverse complement strand
GCATCAGGAATGATAAAGGTTCCCTGGCCATCATAACCATGCCGTCTAGCTTTGAGAACTACCGGAGAACCCAAACCAGAACCTGTGGCTGCTAAACCCCCAGAACCCAAACCAGAACCCAAACCAGAACCCAAACCAGAACCTGTGGCTGCTAAACCCCCAGAACCAAAACCAGAACCCAAAGCCGAACCGAAACCAGAACCTGTGGCTGCTAAACCCCCAGAACCGAAACCGGAACCAAAACCGGAACCAAAACCGGAACCAAAACCGGAACCTGTAGCCGCTGCTCAACCTGCTGCTATAACTACCGAACCCACACTTGAGGGGGGTGTAGATATGCCGGAAGTAGATGTAACAGCGATTAAAGAAAAAGTCCTGGACTTTTTCTCGAATTTACCAGAAAACTTTAGTAAGTTTTTCAGTGAATACTACCGTCCGCTAACAACTGTAATTCTGATTATTGTGTTGTTTGTAACGCTGCGGGTGTTAGTTGGGGTGATTGATATTATTAATCAAATCCCCCTAGTTAAACCCAGTTTAGAAATGGTGGGAATTGGATTCTCTGGATGGTTTGTCTATCGCTATTTACTGCGGAGCGAAACTCGGGAAGAACTGGTTAATAAGTGGCGCGAGTTTAAGAAAGATGTGTTTGGGGAAAATTAATACTGTTTAGAGTGACTATTTATCAGGATAATTATTGCTAAAAAATATTGGCATTTATTTACTGGTAAAAATGTTAATTGCCGCTCTAATTACACAACGTCAAACATGGTAAATATCAAGTCCGTTTAATCAGTCAATAACACCTAGCTAAAACGGACTTGATACAACTAGAAGTTAGGTAACTTCCGTATATTATGATTCCCCTGTCTTCAACATAAGACAGGGGATTGTTGTAATCGGGATAGCTATTAATCAGCTATTATTCATGATTCTGTAAGTCTCAAATAGCGCTACCAGACCTTCCCCAGGGCCATGGGGATGATAGCCGGATAATTAAAAGCTAATTATAACTATAATATAGTTATCTCAAATTGTGTGATATAAGGAGACAGACTGATGGAAATTGAGCCAACCAAAAGCATAATATTTAGCTCAATCGTGGCAGTTGTTGGGTTATTTGTCAATAGTTCAGGGGTGGCTTATTCTCAGGGTTCTAACCCAACCGTAATGTTTGAAAACGTGACGCTATCACCGAATTTTGAACCAGATCCAATGATTCTTAGGGGACTGAGTGGGGGTCCGGTGAGGAGTCAAGATATTGCGGGTAGAGAGGAAACGCCAACGGGTCCCTGTATCGGTTATGTGGATCAAAAGCCAGACCATACCCTGGTTTTAACTGAGTTTTTTAACCATCTGAGTCTGACGGTTCAAAGCAATGAAGACACGGTAATTGTGGTTAGGGGACCGGGGGGGAGTTGGTGTAATGATGACTTAATTGGTATGAACCCAGGAATTATCGGTCAGTGGTTATCTGGTAGGTATGAAATTTGGGTGGGTTCCTATGAACCTAATAGCTATCACCCATATATAATTGAAATTACTGCTAGGAGGTCTTCTGAGAATTGATCATGATGACCATTGACGCAGTGGATTGATTGGCGATATAGTATCTAATTTTAGGGACCACCGGAACCGGGGTAAAATTCGGATGCGGGTTTAATTTCGGTAACAATAGGTCGCGGATAGGTTCCTGATATTTGCAGTTGATGTTTGGATTTTCTGGCGATTTGTTCCTGTTGGGAATTATGATAAAAAATTGCTGATCGGTATTGTTCACCTCGGTCAGGACCTTGGCGGTTTAGGGAGGTGGGGTCATGAATTTGCCAAAAGACTTCTAATAGTTGTTCGTAGGAAACTACATCAGGATTATATTGAAGCTGTACGACTTCTGCATGACCCGTAATTCTAGCGGCTACGTCTAAATAAGATGGGTGGGGAAAATGTCCCCCCATATATCCGGTGACGGTTTCTATCACGCCGTTGATCTGACTAAATTTGTCGGCGACTCCCCAAAAGCATCCGGCTGCAAAGGTTGCGGTTTCTATCATATTGATGATCAGGGTTTATGGGAATTATGTATTTTGATTATATATCTGATTATATATCTGATTATATAAGTGTTCAGGTAGCTAAATTTGAAAAATTTTGGCGATCGCCTACTCAAAACATCGCCAAACCCGCTACAACAAGATAAGAGAGTTTGATAATTGAATCCTAATGGCAACTTATTTAGTTACGGGTGCTACCGGAGGAATTGGTTTAGAATTTTGTCGTCAATTATGCGATCGCCAAGAAACTGTGATTGCAGTCTGTCGCCATTCTAGCGCCGAATTAGAACAATTAGGGGTGCGAGTCGAGTCTGGGTGTGATATCACCTCCCCAGAAGCCGTCAGTAAGTTAGCCTCCAATTTAAAAGGTAGCACTATTGATGTACTGATTAACAACGCGGGTATTTTAAAGCGTAACACCCTGGAAAACCTGGATTTTGATAGTATCCGCCAACAGTTTGAAGTCAACGCCTTGGGACCCTTGAGAGTCACTCAGGCTTTACTCCCTCACCTCCAGTCTGGCTCAAAAATTGCTATAATCACCAGTCGCATGGGTTCTATTGGTGACAATACCTCTGGGAGTTCCTATGGTTATCGAATGTCTAAAGTAGCCGTAAGTATGGCGGGAAAATCTCTCTCCCATGACTTAAAACCCCGAGGAATTTCTGTAGGTATTTTACACCCAGGCTTAGTCAGAACCCGCATGACTAACTTTACAGGGATTACTCCCACCGAGTCAGTACAGGGACTATTAGCCAGAATTGCTCAACTCAACTTAGATAATACTGGCACATTTTGGCACGCTAATGGTGAGGTACTTCCCTGGTAATCTGTAGGGTAGTTTAATCAGGTAATATTAATGGCTAATCATACTTAATATTACTATCATCAATTTCCGATTCTTGATCAGCTAGGGGTAGCAGAATTTCTACGGTAGTTCCTTGGTTTCTTCCGGGACTGTTTAAATAAATGCTACCCCCCATCATTTCCACCAAATTTTTAGATATCATTAAACCGAGTCCCGTACTTCCTTGAGGATTAGTGTTAGACTCATTTTCTACTTGAAATGCCTCAAAAAGTCGGTGTTGATTTTTCGGCTCAATACCAATTCCGGTATCTTGAACAGTGATAACTGCCATAGTGATTGGGGAGTCGCTGGGATTAGATTTCACCTGTCGCAGTTGAGTAATAATCGTAATATTACCACGGTCTGTAAATTTAATGGCATTACCAATCACATTAATCAAAACTTGTTTTAATTTGTTGGGGTCGGCTTTAATTTTAATGCCTTGAAAAAAATCTTGTCGGTAAAGCTGTAGATTTTTCTTGCGAAAATTGCCGAACTGTAAATAAATAGCAGCGGTTAGAGATGCGTGCAAATCAATAGGCTTTAACTCAATTGAGACTTTCCCCGCTTCAATTTTTGCTAAATCCAAAACCTGATTAATGAGGTTAATTAAATGCAGAGAAGACTGATAGGCTTGTTGCAGCAGTTCGGTTTCTTCGTCACTGTTATCATATAACTCATCAAGTAACAGTTGCAGAGAACAGATAATGCCATTGAGGGGTGTTCGCAGTTCATGGGATGTTTGCCTCAGAAATTCATCTTTGCGGAGATTACTATTGTTAAGGCGGATATTTTCCAGTTCAATATTATTGAATTTTTCGGTTAAATTCTGCAAACTTTTTTCTAGCTGAGTTTGTTTTAAATGCCCCGAATCGCGCAGGTCTTGAATATGATTCTCTAAATCCTGTTTCTCTTGATGCCACTTTTGTTGTTTTTGGTAACTATGCCAAGCTATTCCAGCAGCTCCTAACACGGAAATCAAGCTAATCACAAAAGGCAGCAGATTATGACTCGATAAAAAATAAACAGAGCCATATAATAAAGAAATAACTGTCATCAGACCAAGAGTAGTAATTGTCAGACCAGACCTTGATAATATATTTTGTGTGAGCTTTTTCGGCATCAGTGCTACCCACCAACTCACCACCTGAGTGGTGCCCTTTAGTAAAAATTTACTGTGCTTCTATTCTAGGTGACAAATTCCCGGTTGTCGGTAAATTTAAAGATTGACTAAAATATAGCAAACGTTACTGATTAGGTAGAACCATGAAAGCAGTTTGGCTGGAACATCAGCAACTGGAACTCCGCACCGACATACCCACGCCTACACCGAGTCCAGGAGAGGCATTAGTGCGAGTCCTGCGAGCCGGGATTTGCAACACTGACCTAGAATTGCTTAGGGGATATTATCCCTACCAAGGCATTCCGGGCCATGAATTTGTCGGTGTGGTGGAACAAGGTCCCCCTAATCTTCTGGGACGGCGGGTGGTGGGAGAAATTAACGCCGCCTGTGGGAAATGTAGATTTTGCCTGACTCAACAACCCACCCACTGCGAAAATCGCACTGTTCTGGGTATAGTTAACCGTAATGGTGCATTCGCTGATTATCTCACGCTTCCAGTGCAAAATTTACATTTAGTTCCCCATAGTGTTTCTACGGACGCGGCGACTTTCACGGAACCCATTGCGGCGGCGCTGGAAATTCAGCAACAGCTATCTATTCACCCGGAATGGCGGGTTTTAGTGGTCGGAGATGGCAAACTAGGACAACTAATCGCTCAAACTTTGGCTTTAACGGGTTGTGATTTGTTGGCTGTAGGTCGTCATCGCGACAAGTTACAATTATTAGAAAATAGGGGTATTAAAACGGGATTTGCTGATGCTGTAGTTGACAGGAGTTTTGATTTGGCGGTAGAATGTACTGGCAATCCTGAAGGATTTACGATCGCCCGTCGGAGTTTGCGATCGCGTGGTATTCTGGTCTTAAAAAGCACATATACGGGAAATTTGACTATTGATGTATCTTCTCTGGTGGTAGATGAGATTACTTTGCTAGGTTCCCGCTGCGGTCCTTTCGTTCCGGCTTTGCAACTCTTGGCAGAATTTCGGGTTGATGTGGAACCTTTGATTCAGGCTAAATATTCCTTAGATGATGCGATCGCTGCCTTTAACCATGCTCAAAAGCGGGGAACTTTAAAAGTTTTGGTTGATGTAGCAGGGTCTTGATCTTCTACGTTATTTGGATTCGTAGTCGGGACAGTCGATCGCTTTTTCGGAAAGGGCTATAGTTGGTTGGACGGGACATTTAAGGCGATAATCTCCGGTAAAAAAGCTACAGTTAGCACAGGGGATTTGATGCATGATTTTAGCTCTTTTGATGGTCTGGGCGATCGCTGCTCCGACATTCCAAATCGTGAGGAACATCAACCCCCAAGCGACGACAAAGCATATAGGAACTAAAAAAGGTTCAATAGCCTGAATGAGAAACTGTAAAAATCTCAACACGGTCAATACCTTCTGCTATAAGAATCTGTGAATGAATTAGGGTGAGTTTACCAGTGCTGAGAGTTTCGCGCTTTGAGTAGTTATTAGCTCAACTCAAATCAACCACTGGTACTCCCTTATAGGCGAAGCTGACTAAGCCTATCATGGGAGTATGATGGGAAGTTTATATGATAGCATATCATGGAATTATATCATAGCCCGCAGTGATTGTCTAGGTTTCTAGGGAGAATTCAAGCGATGGTGTAGTGTTCGCAGTTGACTGAGACGTTCTTGGGTGATCATTTCTAAAGCCTTATGCCAATTTTCTTGAGTGAGAGTAGGGGGAGATTCTGAAGCTAAGGTAATATTCCCCGGAACCGAAGGCACTAAGGCGCTATATTCAGGGGGGGAAGAGGGTTCTGTTGATTCTCGGCATTTTTTCCAGGCGAGGAATTGCACAAACGCCTCAAGTTCTTTAATTTCCGGTTCAGACATTTGTTGAATGGTGGCAATAGTTTCGGGCTGTAAGTGTAGAATATTCATGCTATCCAATAAAATCATCAAATTCTTGTCGTAAACGATAAATTACCGTCTCGCGATCGCACTGATTAATAATCTCTTGAATGACGGTATCAATACCATATTCCCCCCAAGTGCAACCCTGTTCTAAGTAAACCTGGGCGGCGCGACCGACAACATAAGTACCATAACCAGCGATCGCAGCTTGAGTAATAGCGGCTCCTGCATAGCCGGGAAAATTAGCCACTCCTACCGCGCCAGTTTTGCCGATTCCTAGGAGTAAACCACTACCGATTTCACCCAATAAAATCGCCCCAGAGCTGGCCAAAATTTGCCGCCATAATTTCCCCGCCTCATAACTGGTAATAGGCAACCCATACAACTTAGCCAAGGCGCGAATTAACAGCAAATCGGCGAAAAAAGCGCCCGCGACATCTAAAAAGGCGACGGGATTGATAGCGACGGCTATGGCTTTATATTGGGTAAACTTCCAGATTAAATCTTCGGCTTCGGCACGGTGTAAACGAACAGTCTGGCGTGCGATCGCTCGGTCAGCTTCCCGCGCTTGAACCAAAGCATTTAAAGCCAAAAGCGATCGCCCTTCCCGATAAACAATAGTAGCGATCGCCCGCTGTAACTCTTGAATTTGAGGCGGTGGCGACTCCCATTCCTGAGTAGTGCGGCCATTTGGCCATTCTACCCGCACCTGTAGGGGGGTAGGTTCAGCAGCGACCCGGACAATTTCTATAGAGGAGGGAACCATAGCCGAACCCCTCACCGCCAACTTTTCCAAATTCCGATAAATCGCCTCCTGTTCAGATTCGGGGTAAAGGTCAATCTTGTTAAATACGATAATCAAAGGTTTTTGGGTACGTTTTAACTCTGCGATCGCCTCATACTCGGTGCGGGTCAAATCCCCCGACACCACAAACAGAATCAAATCCGCCTGACGGCTAACCTCCCGCGCCATTTCACCCCGAATCTGGCCCGCGACTTCATCAAGTCCAGGGGTATCGATTAACTCCACATCAATGGGTTCTACTTCCCGTATTTCTTCCGGTCTCACCGTCCAGCGCACAGACCGCGGCCATTGCGTGACCCCGTGAGTTGGTCCAGTTTGTAGGACTCGCTGACCCAACAAAGCATTCAAAACCGCCGACTTTCCACGACTAACCAAACCAAAAGCGGCGATCCGAATTAACCCCTGGTCTAGTTTTTCCAAATTAGCAGCCAGAGTATCAAGCTGTTCCTGTACTGTAGCTTGTAGTTGGCTACCCCGTGGGTCTGGTTGGCGGCGCATTTGACCATAACGCTTTAACGCCTGCTGTAAACTGCTGCGCGCACGTTGGAAATGGGCGGTGGATGGGTCAGATCGAGACATTAGGCGAGAATCTCCTCTAGGGCTGGTTTCACCGTAGAATATTGATATGGAAAATTGTAGGATTGGGGGCGTAATGGTAACACCTGTTGGCCTTCTAATACTACGATAGCAGCATCTCCTAATAGCATTTCCAGAGCAAAACTAGGCACAGGCAACCAGGAAGGACGATTCATAATTTGGCCCATTTGTTGGCATAGTTCGTTCATGCGGACGGGGTTAGGGGCGGTAGCATTAAGAACCCCCTCAACTTGGGGATTTTCTAAGCTGAAGCGAATTAGATTAACTAAATCGCTAATATGAATCCAGGAAAACCACTGTTTACCGCTGCCCAGGGGTCCCCCGGCAAATAGTTTAAAGGGGGTGAGCATTTTGCCCAAAGCACCTCCCATACCGAGTACAATACCAAATCGTAGGATCACTAAACGGATATCACTGTTTTTCACCGGGGCGGCTGCTGCTTCCCACTGCTGACAGAGGTTGGCTAGGAAATCGTTTCCTGGGGGGCTGCTTTCGTCAAAGGTGGCTGTTTCACTGGTTCCGTAGTAGCCTATGGCGGAGGTACTGACTAAAACTTGAGGTTGTCGGGTGGCTTTGGTGCAAGCCAAGACAAGTTTTTCGGTTTGGATAACTCGACTTTGGTATAGTTCCTGTTTCCGGGCTTCTGTCCAACGTTCATCGGCTATGGGGGCTCCGGCTAGGTTGACTACACCATCACAGCCTGCGATCGCATCTTCCCATGAACCTGACTCGGTGGGAGTATAGCCCACAATCTCTAGTTGGGGGTAGTTGGCTACGGGAAACACCCGCCGCCCTCTGTCCGGGTTACGGGTAAGCACGATAATTTGATAACCTAGGGAGTGGAGTTGTTGGACCAGATGTGAACCCACAAATCCGGTGGCTCCTGTAATTGCTACTTTCATGAAGTCAACTAATAATTAATAATTAATAATTTTTAACTGCCAAGTGTCAACTGTCAACTGTCAACTATCAACTTTGAACATGACCTTAAAAAAGTCTAAACTGATTATGGCTGCTGTGGCGATCGCCTTTACGGGGACGGTGGCGGCGTTGCTTTATCTGCGAACCCTGCGAGTAAGGGTTTATAGCCCAGAAGACAGCGTTCGATTGGTTCCTGAAAATGCACTCATGGCGGTTTTTGTTACCCCTAATCCATCGGCACTCTATTATTTAAGACAATTTGGTAATCAGCAGAGTAGGTATCATATAAATCAGTTTTTGTCAAGTATTAAACAACAGAGTTTAGCCGGAACTTCCCTAAATTTTGACCGAGATATTAAACCTTGGCTAGGGGGAATTTTAGTGAGTGTGTTGCCCTCAGAAAAGTCGGAAGATGCTGATCTACTCATGATATTAGCTATTAAAAATAATTGGCGGGCTAACCAGTTTATGAGTCGGCTAAATGCGGAAGTCAGTGTGTCAGGAAAACCGCCACAATACCGGGGTATTACTATTTATGAATATGGGGAGGATAGTGGTAAAATATACCATATAGCTAGAGTGGGCGATCGCCTGTTAGTAGCAGCTAGTCCCGAACCCATCCAAAAAGCGATCGACACGAGTTTTGGAGAACCTAACTTAGCCGAATTGTGGAAAGGTATAAACGCAGCCGAAACCGCCAATCAAGCCACAACTGATATTAGTTATCCCTTGTCCGCAGCACCATTTCCTACCGAATCCCACATGGTTCCCATGCCCTTAATCACTATTTTTGTGGCAGACTATAACCTATTTTTAGACAAATTATCCGAGTTTTCCGACTCGTCTTGGGAATCTTGGAGTCGGGTATCTAAATTAGCCCCAATTAAATCTGCCATGGTGAGTTTAGGGGTAGAACCAACAGGATTTAGGATGAGAGGGATAATGCAGCAGAGGCGATCGCCAACCCCCGTTAACTCCTCCCCCCAAGTAGGTCAAATTCTTTCCAGATTTCCCTCAGAAACTGTTGCTATGGTGAATAGTCAGGGAATTAATGCACTGTGGTTAAAATTGGTTGACCAAAGCCAAATTGATCCCAGTATTCAAGACATGGTAAAACAGATAAGGTATGGATTGGCCGCTATTGAACTTGATGCAGATGAGGAAGTATTTGGTTGGATGGATGGAGAATTCGCCCTGGCGGCGATCGCCTCCGAAAAAGGGATTCTCGCCCCCCTGGGATTAGGCGGCGCATTGGTCTTAGAAACCAGTAATCAGGCGATCGCCCAAAACACCTTAGACCAACTTGATGAGATTATCGCCCAAAGTAATCCCCCCGTTAACGTCGAACAGCGAACCATTGAAGGGATCGAAGTAACCGAATGGAATGACCCCCAACAAGGAACTCTGTTCGGACATGGATGGCTAACCCCTAATCTCCTATTTGTCGCCTTTGGTGGTCCTGTCGTTGAAGCCATGACTCAGGTTCCTAATCCATCCCTAACAGAAACAACCCGATTTCAGAAAATTACCAAATCTTTACCAGAACCATTACACAGTTATGTTTACTTAGATATGGAAAACCTACTGTCCTGGGCGACAAGCTACCTTCTAGCTGCGCCTGCTGTCGCCCTACCAAGGAGAACCATTAGCCTACTTAACTCAGTCCAAGGAGTTGGTATCAGTACCACTCAACCAACCGATGATCATATCGCTATTGAGGTACTTCTGACCCTAAAACCTAGAAGATACTGAGATGAAGATAGTTGAATTTATTTCCTCAAAATGAGCTGAAAATTATGCGGATCCTAATTTATTCCTACAACTACTATCCTGAACCCATTGGTATTGCTCCCTTAATGACTGAACTGGCTGAAGGTTTAGTTAAACGGGGTCATCAAGTGCGGGTAGTTACCGGAATGCCTAATTATCCAGAACGTCGCGTTTATCCAGAATATCAGGGTAAATTTTATCTGACTGAACAGAGAAATGGCGTAGAAATTCAGCGGAGTTTTATTTGGATTAAAGGACCTAAACCAGGCTTAAAAGCTAGGTTGATGTTAGATGGGAGTTTTATTACTACCAGTATTGTACAAGCATTTAAAGGCTGGAAACCTGACGTGATTTTTGCCACAATTCCCCCGTTACTTGTATCTTTGCCTGTGGCTGTATATGCGAACATTAGACGCTGCCCGGTCGTGTTAAATCTTCAGGATATGGTCTCGGAAGCAGCCATGCGGGTTAAGTTGGTTGAGGGGGATAGCTTCGTGTTGAAGACCGCCCGCAAAGTCGAAGAATTAAGTTATAAAAATGTGAGTCGAGTTAGTGTAATCGCTGAGGGATTTAGGGATAATTTATTACGGCAAGGTGTCCCCGCCGATAAAATTGCCTATATTCCTAATTGGGTGGATACCAAGTTTATTCATCCTTTGCCTAAAGAAAACAACCCCTTTAGGCAAGCCCACGGATTAACCGATAAATTCGTGGTGCTTTATTCTGGCAATATTGCCCTAACTCAAGGGATGGATACTGTGATTAAAGCAGCCGCTAAACTTCAGCATATTAGTGACATTGCTTTTGTGATTGTAGGGGAGTCTAAGGCTTTGGCAAATCTCCAAGAGTTATGTAAGGTTCATCAGGCAGATAATGTGTTATTACGACCCTTTGAACCCCGGGAAAAATTGCCGGAAATGTTGGCGGCGGCTGATGTGGGTTTGGTGGTGCAAAAACGAGATGTCACGGCGTTTAATCTACCTTCAAAAATTCCCGTGATTTTGGCTAGTGGTAGGGCGATCGTGGCATCGGTTCCAGATACTGGGACGGCTAAGGTGGCTGTCATCAAAAGCGGCGGCGGGGTGGTGGTTCCCCCGGAAGATCCCCAGGCTATGGCTGATGCGGTCTTGAAATTATATGGCGATCGCCACTTAGTCGAGGCCTTGGGTAAGCAGGGCCGTAAGTTCGCCGAGGAAGAATTTAGCTTTGATTTAGCTTTGAGTAAATATGAAGCCCTATTTACCGAGGTCAGCAACTCTCGTTAACAGCTAACACCGGATACCTGCACACCGGATCTTCATTCGAGTTGTTAGAATGATCGCATCCGTCCAACCTGTCACTAATGGGGGAATTTTATCGCTTAATGTTTAATAATAGCCATAGTCAATATGCACCAGATGGGTCTACTACCCTTACGGGTCGGGTTGATGACCCCACCCTAGCTACAGCGATCGCGGCGGCGATCGCTGCTGATGATCGCAAAGCCGACAACATTACACTGCTGAAAGTTACTGAAGTTTCCTACTTAGCAGACTACTTTCTGATTGTCACCGGGTTCTCAAATACTCAGGTTAGGGCCATTCATCAAGCCATTATCCAGAAAGTAGAAGAGGAAAACCAGCGACAACCGCTGCGAATTGATGGTCAAAGCGAAGGTTCTTGGATAGTGGTAGACTATGGTGATGTCATGATCCATATTTTGCTACCAGAGGAACGAGAGTTCTATAATTTAGAAGCCTTCTGGGGTCATGCTGAAAAAATTAGCTGGTCTGCACTGACTTAAACCCTAAGCCCTAAAAATACTTATGAGAAAGGTTTCTGTTTCAGTCTGCCCCGTCCCCCCAGAACAACTTCCCATCAATGAATATCAGGAACTCCAAGAATCTTGGTTTTTTAGTTGGGTAACATTACCATGGCCGAAATATCTGGGCAAGTTAGCAACTGTGTGGCTATGGTCCAGTGTAATTTTTGCCCCCGTCGCGGCTGCTAGTTTTGCCCCCCAACGGAGTCCTGTCCATTTTATTTTGAGTGCGGGCGCAGGTTCCACTCTGTTTCTGGCCTTGGTTTTGCTGCGGTTGTATTTGGGATGGTGGTATATCCGATCGCGTTTAATTAGTCCAACGGTTTTTTATGAGGAGTCGGGATGGTATGACGGTCAAACTTGGGTAAAAACTCCTGAATTTATCACCCAAGACCGGTTAATTATTACCCATCAGGTGCAACCCCTCCTATACCGACTTCAACAAACCTGCTATGGTTTAGGGTTGGTTGTGGCTATGGGAGGGATGATTTGGATCGGCATTTAAAATTATTATTGATTCGGAAAATATGACAAGGGGAAAACGTACACACACAGCGGAATTGGAAGTTAAATTGTTGCGCGAGGGGATTACAGAAGCCGTCCATCGCATTCAAGCCGCCGTTTGTGATAACCGGGGTAAACTTCTGTTTCTGGCTGGTAGTCCAGACACTTCTACTTTTGTTCGGTCGGCTTTGAAGCCCTTTCAGGCTTTGGCAATTACTACCACTGGCACTTTAGAACGTTATGATTTGACTGACCGTGATTTGGCGATCGTTTGTAGTTCCCATCACGGACAGATTGAACAGGCTAGACAAGCCTTTAATATTCTGTGGCGCTGTGATATTGACCCTTCTCATCTACAATGCCCTATTCCTCAAGGTAAACGTAGCCCCCTTGAACATGGTTGTTCTGGGAAACACGCCGGAATGCTGGCCGTCTGTCGTCAACGTCACTGGCCTTTGGAGACCTATCTACAGCGTAAACACCCCGTGCAACAATTGATTATCTCCAAGCTGGGAGAACTTTTGGGTATTCCCGGAGATGAGTTTGTCGGCGCTAGGGATGATTGCGGAGCCCCAACTTATCAGATGGAATTGTCTCAGATCGCGACTTTATATGCTCAGTTGGCTTCCGGTGATAATTTGGACATGGAACGCATTGTCCGATCTATGACCCATCACCCCGAGTTTGTCGCCTGTGAGGGACATTTTGATACCGAATTGATGCGATTAACACAAGGGGAACTCATCAGTAAGTCTGGGGCTGAGGGAGTCCAGTGCGTGGGTCGGGTCGGTGAAGGTATGGGATTGGCGATTAAGGTTATGGATGGGGCGAATCGTGCTAAATATGCGATCGCTATTCATCTACTCACTCAGATGGGTTGGATTACTCCCACAATGGCTGAAAACCTCGCTGATAAGTTCATGAGTCTCAATAATTTTAAGCGCTTAGAGGTTAGCGGAGAATTAATTATGATTTAGGGGTTGCAATTTCTCCGCTGTTGGTTTATACTGTATTCATACAGCGCGGGGTAGAGCAGTCTGGTAGCTCGTCGGGCTCATAACCCGAAGGTCAGTGGTTCAAATCCGCTCCCCGCTATTAAACCGAAAACGTTGATATATCTACTGTGGCGGGAGTTGCCTATAATGGTTATCCTACCTAATTACTCAGATATTACTCATAAGCTAGTCCTAACACAGGAAAATAATTCTCTCAATAGGATGATTACTCAGTCAACAAGCACAACTTAATCAATCTGTCAAATACCCATATCACTCCCATAACCGGACGCTGATAGGGTGGTTCCCTTGTGATACCCGTCAAGGGCAAGCCTATCGGTTCGTTCGTCACCATTGACTGCTATCACGGCGGTCACTTCCCCAATAGTGCTTGTTCCGGTTATGGGGGGAGGGTATGTTTCAAAGCCAACACGATAGCCGTAGGTAGCCGTAGGGGGGAACCCGCTAGGGAATCAACGTACAAAGATATCAGACCGCCTTTCAGTATCAGATTATGAAAGTATGGTGGCGA
>NZ_JBIMLI010000137.1:0-14023 GCF_051859755.1 Limnospira sp. | reverse complement strand
TGTCTGAGGTCGTAACTATAGGGGGCTGGCATTTTTGGTCTTCTTAGTCATCTCGTCCTCTCCATTATACGTCCTAACTTTCCTGTCTTGTGCTATATAAACAGTTATAGGGATGGTCAGAGCTTAACCTCTTATATCCAGCGAATCGGGGCTGGAATCCTCACCCGGTGGTTATTTCAGCCATTCCAGCCTTATTTCATACCCGAACGTCTTGCACTATCCCAATCATTATAGCACTACGAGAGTAGGTTATGAAGTATACAGCTTGTTCGATATTTAATTAGTACAGTAACTGCATTTAGTAAACCAGTTCTTAAACGTATTTGTTCCCATCAGCATTAGAGCCAGTTTAATTAACTGTTCTAGTGCTTCCATTGCTCGTGTTGGAAACATTCTGACCACTGACTTAACCGTTGACCACAACATTTCAATAGGATTGAAATCTGGTGAGTAGGGTGGTAAATATTCTACTCTGGCTCCCGTAGCAGTGATCATTTCTTCAATGCCCTCCATTTTATGGATATTAAGGTTATCCATAACTACGACATCCCCTGGATTCAGTCTCGGAACCAAGTCCTGTTCAATAAAATCCTGAAAATCTTTACCTTTCATAGAGCCTTCTATGACTTTTTTAGCTACCACTCTTTCGATACTTATGGCTCCAATTCAGGTAATTTTTCTGCCTTAATAAAAGGGTCTTAAACATCATGCTTTTTTGCCTTTTTTACTCCTAGCCATAGAGGGACTCATCCCTACACAGAAAGCTGTCTCATCAATGAATATCATTTTTGAGGTACATCTCTCACCCGCTCTCGGTAATCAAATCGCTGTTGTTGACCTTCTTCCGTTGCTACCTTTTCTGACCGGTAAGTTTTTTTTAAGAGTTAGTTCTTCTTTTTTGAGGAATTCACACATTCCTCCGACGCTGACATAAACATCCAGCTCATTTAGGAGATGTTCTCGATACTGTCGAACTGTCCCATCTGGGTAATCTTGTACCATCTGAATAATAAAGTCTCGATAAGATTATAGCTGGCTAGGACGATTTAGCCCGGGCTTTTGAGGAGTTATATCTTGAGTTTCTCGAGATTTTTTGATATAACTATGAACAGTAGCAGGACTCATCATAAATTGCTCTGCAAGTTGCCTAATTGAGCCTTAGCCTAATTGATAGGCGGTGACCACTTTTTTCCTAAGAGCAACAGAATAACGGCTCATGGGTGAATCCAGTTGGAATTGAGTTTAGCCCTAGTTGATCACCAAGTTGTTATAGGTATTCATTGTTACACATATTTAATGAACAAGCTGTAATTGATAGAAATGAAGCAGGGAAAGGGAGTATGACAGCACCATTAAGTAATGATTGGCGGAAACGGGCGATCGCGGCGGTCAAAAGCGGACAGAAGAAAAGTCGAGTCGCCCGTCAGTTTTAAATCAGTCGAAATACTTTGGACTTGTGGCTCAAAAGAGAAGAGGAAACGGGAAGCTATCAAGCAATTCAGCCTCATCAAAAAGGGCCGAAACCCAAAATCCCAGATGAAAATCGATTCAGAGAGTTGATTTGGAAACATAAAGACAAGACACAAAAGCAAATCGCCGAACTTTGGGGAGAAGGTGTGACCCAACAGAATGTCGGCAATGCTTGTCAAAAGTGGGGGATAACTCGCAAAAAAAACTTACTGATATGAAGAAAGGGGATGAAGAGAAAAGGAGAAAATTTGAGGAAAAGTTATCAAAAACGGATAAAAAAAGGTTGATTTATGTGGATGAATCGGGATTTGACAATCGAGATGATTATCCATTAGGCTATAGTCCAAAAGGAGAAAGGTGTCATGCACTCAAGTCGGGAAAAAGGACAGAAAGAGTCAGTTGGATCGGTGATTTAGGATGGCCCAAGTTGTTCACCCCTTTGACTTTTGAAGGGTCATGTAACCGAAACTTATTTGAAGCGTGGCTTGACCGATGTTTGCTCCCTCAGCTAGAAGAGGGAGATATTATTATTCTTGACAATGGGAGTTTTCATCACGGTGAAAGCATAAAAGAAATGGTAGAAGAAGTGGGATGCGAAATCTGGTACTTGCCAGCTTATTCACCAGATTTGAATAAAATTGAAAATTGGTGGTCTCCCTTAAAGACATGGATGAGACCAAAACTTAAAGACTTTGAAGCGGTGAGAGAATGTGTAGATGCAGCGTTCAAAAGCTGTACTAATGTATTTGCGTATTGCTATATTTGATGAAAAAGGCTGACCAAGCCCTATATCGTGCTAAAGCTGCCGGACGAAATAAAGTTCAATACTCAACTACACTCACAAACCGGATTCAGCTACCTTAATCACTGAACCCGGAATTGAGAAGTTTTAGGAAATCTTCGCCACGTCAGCAAATCGAATTTTCAAATAATCTTCCTCCATTTTCGCCCCGGAAGGCTGCAAAGCCGCTAACGCTTGGGGTAAAACTAAATTGCGGCGGTGGTTCCCAATACGGATATTTAACTCATCACCCGTCTTGTTTAACTGTATCTGTTCCTTGGGAATTCCCGGTAAATATAACTCCAAACTATAGTATTCTTTATCTTGGATAACCCGCATAGTATTTTCCTGATAATAAACCAGAGTCGGGTCTTCATCTTTATACAAAATATCCTTGAGTTGCTCTAAGGCTTCAAAACCGCACATTTCCTTAGTAAATAGTTCTACTTCTTTGACAGGAAGAGGGCGGAAATTATCATGTATTTCCTGGCGATATTGCTGTTGGTTCTCCTTCCAGCGTTGGAAAAATGGATCGGTTACTGAGTCGGGGATAATCCGATTCGCAATCACTAAATCCGTGGCTACATTGTACAAACTCAGATAAGCATGGGCGCGCAAGGATTCTTTAATTACCATTTTTTCTGGGTTAGTTACCAGACGCACTGAGGTTTTCTGATTATCAGTTAATACCTTTTCTAAGGCTTCGATTTGCTCGTAAAATTCATAGGGTGCATCCATTACTTCTTTGTCCGGGAGGGAAAAACCAGCAATAGGTTTAAAGATGGGTTCCACTAAAGGACGCAGAGCGGCCGACATCCCTTGTAACGGTTTATAAAATTTTCTCATATACCACCCACCTACCTCCGGCAAACTTAATAGGCGCAGAGCAGTCCCTGTGGGCGCTGAGTCAATGATGAGAACCTCAAATTCCCCCTCGTCATAGTGCCGCTTCATTCGCACCAAGCCGAAAATTTCGTCCATTCCGGGAAGGATAGCCAATTCCTCGGCTTGAACGCCATCAAGTCCCCGCGCTTGCAGAACTTGAGTGATATAGCGTTTGACAGCCCCCCAGTTTCCCTCTAATTCCATCAGTGCGTCTAGTTCTGCGCCCCATAGGTTGGGTTTCACCTGGCGAGGTTCATGGCCGAGGGGTTCATCAAAACTATCTGCTAGGGAGTGGGCTGGGTCTGTACTTAATACCAGGGTTTTATAGCCTAGTTCGGCACACCGTAAGCCTGTAGCCGCGGCAACGGAGGTTTTACCAACGCCTCCTTTTCCGGTCATTAAAATCACGCGCATATAGTTTTGAGTCCCGCTTAAAATATGTTTACATTATTCTAACGTTTAGGGCTGTTTTGTTGAAAAAGCTGTTTGACTACGGCGAGGCGGGAACAGTTCCAGTAGTCTATGTGGCGGTCAATTAAGCCTTCTGGGTTGATGTGTAGGTGGCTGTAACCGGGGATGGATAGTCGCGGAGCCCAGGGCAGTACAGATACGGTCCAACTGAGAGTCCATTGGGTCTCGATGGTGTCCCCAGATTCCGAAATATCATGTAAGTCTAATTGGATATCCTGAAACCAGGTGGCCATGAAGTTGATCATTTTTTGATAGCGATCGCATCCCGAAAATTCATTAACAGGGTCTTTAAAATAAACGTTGTCTGCATAAATACTATAGGTTTGATTATCGGGAAAGTTTTGATAATCTTGTTTGATGGTTTCAATGAGATGGTGAGCAACCATAGGATTAATTTGAGTTTTTTTTGATGGGATTGTAGCCGATATTTCTCGGATTACTAAAGATATGAAATATCCCTAAATATCGCCGTCAATTTATGGCACAGGTTGACGGGATTATAACATTTATGGTAAAATATGTCAATGGCTATGTATATATCAGTTTTCCCGTTACAACTAATAATGATAATGGTGGCGCAACTGGGTTTAATGATATGTATAAATACTCTAGGCAACCATTTTGGTTATGGATAGTTCAATAATGATTAAATCCTGGTTATTATGGGACTAGCATATATCAAAATCCCGGTTGATGATTAGTGTTGATCAATCAGCCGAAAATTCGGAAAGTTCAATTCACAGGAGTAAAAATACCTTATGACCAATTCGGAAATTCCCACATCGAAACCTATCAGAGATTCTCTCCATCATACCATTGTGGTCGTGGGTGGGGGAGCGGCTGGTATAACTGTGGCAGCCCAAATTTTACAACAAGATAGTAGCCTAGATATAGCTATTATTGAACCCTCAGATAAACACTACTATCAACCAGCTTGGACTTTAGTAGGTGGTGGTGCTTATCGTCTTGAAGATACTATCCGGGAGGAAAAAGACTGTATTCCGGCGGGTGCTACCTGGTTGAAAGCAGCAGCAAAAACCTTTGAACCAGAGCAAAATCTAGTGATTCTCGAAGATGGACGAGCCGTCCACTATGATTATCTGATAGTTTGTCCAGGGATTCAAATAGACTGGGATAAAGTAGAAGGGTTAACAGATGCGATCGGGAAAAATGGCGTAACTAGCAACTATTCTAAAGAGTATGCACCGTATACCTGGGAAGTGATCAAGAATTTTCCAGGTGGGAATGCTATTTTCACTTTTCCGGCGACTCCTATTAAGTGTGCGGGAGCGCCTCAAAAAATCATGTATTTGGCGGATGATACTTTCATCAAAAATGGAGTTAAGAATAAGTCGAATGTGATTTATGCCACTCCGGGAGCCAAAATTTTTGGGATAACAGGCTACTGTGAATCTTTAGAAAAGATTGCCGCGCGCCGAAATATTGATGTCAAATATAAGCATAATCTGAAAGCGATTATTCCCTCAAGCCAGGAAGCAGTTTTTGAAAAAACCACGGAGGCGGGAGTAGAGGAAATCAGGATTAAATATGATATGATTCATGTCACGCCGCCAATGAGTGCCCCTGATTTTATTAAAAACAGTCCTTTAGCGGTGAAAGAGGGACCCACGAAAGGTTGGGTAGATGTAGACAAATACACGCTGCAACATAATGTTTATCCGAATGTTTTTAGCTTAGGGGATGCTTCGTCTCTTCCCAATTCTAAAACGGCGGCTGCTATTCGGCGACAAGCACCCGCATTAGTGGAGAATTTGTTAGCGGTGATGGCTGCTAAACAACTAGGGGGAAAATATGGCGGGTATGCTTGCTGTCCGTTGGTAACAGGTTATGGGCGGACAATTATGGCAGAGTTTGATTATGATGGTGTTCCGAAATCTAGTTTTCCATTCGACCCGACGGAAGAACGTTATAGTATGTGGTTAGTGAAGCGCTATGTTTTGCCTTGGCTGTATTGGAATCGGATGTTAAAAGGGAAACCGTTTGAGGCGGATATGTTAGCGGGAATCAAATCTTAGGCTAACTTGTCAATACTGAGTAAATCCCGACACTGACCTAGGCAATTAGGGACAGTGGCGGGTGATTAATTAGGAAGCTAGAATGCTTCTTGAAGAACTCGGAGCTTTTCAAACTGTTTGTTTTGCTGATTTATCTGAACCGATAGGGAATCACAGACTAACTCACACAACTCAAATAGGAAAGGATTAGCAATTTCATAATAAACATTAACCCCCTGTTGCCGGCGAGTGACAATCCCAGCTTGAGCAAGCATTTTTAAGTGTTTGGAAACGTTAGCTTGTCCTAAACCAGTGGCTTCAATAATTTGAGTAACATTTTTGGCACCAGTTTTTAAGCAGCAAACAATCTGGAGGCGACTGACTTCGGAAAGAACCTTAAAAAAGTCAGCCATAAGAGTCAATGCCTCGGGTGGAAGTTTGGAGACTCCGCACTCCCCAGAATTGGATTCAAGCTGGAATTGTGATGCTTTGACGGAAGATTTTGTCATGATTAAGTTAGGTGAGTTGAATAAGTTATAGGAAAGGTGTGCTTACTATATTACCACACAGTAGAGGTTGTTGTCTCATTTATTTGAGGCTGATTTATGATGGGTAGAGTAGCGATCGCCTCAAGGAACCCGAAAGGAAACCCCGGCTTTAAGCTACAATTGAGGAAGTGTATGACATTGTATTAGGTATCGCCATCAGGTAATTAAGCAATCTGGCCAACTACCCTCACCCCCCCATCCCATGACTGATTCGACCGATGACACAATTTTAATTGTCGAGGATAACCGCTCAAATCTGAGTTTGATTGCGGATACGATCGCCAATGTGGGTTGTAAAATAGCGATCGCCACCAATGGCATTGAAGCGATCGCCCAAGCGGAAGCGATCCAACCGGATCTGATTCTGCTGGATATCGTCATGCCTAAGATGGACGGCTTTGAAACCTGTCGCCGTCTGAAACAGAACCCTTCAACCTGTAATATCCCAGTAATTCTGATGACAGCCCTAGACGATACGGCCGATAAGGTGAAAGGCTTATCCCTAGGAGCAGTAGACTATATTACGAAACCGTTTCAGCCAGAAGAAGTGCTGGCCCGTGTTAATGTACATTTAAAGATCCGTTACCTAACCCAACAACTAGCCGATCGCAACTTCCAACTAGAACAGAGAGTAGCGGAACGCACCCACGAACTAACCCAGGCCCTAGATAACCTGCGAAAATTTCAACTACAACTGGTTCAGAGTGAAAAAATGTCTACCTTGGGTCAACTGGTGGCTGGGGTAGCCCATGAAATCAATAATCCGATTGGTTTTATCGAAGCGAATTTGAGTCATGCGAGTATTTATGTGTTCGACTTGCTGAAACACCTGCAAATGTACCAGCAGATGTTCCCGGACCCACCGCCGGATCTTGAACATCACGCGGAGGATATCGATCTTGAATATCTGATGGAGGATCTACCTCAACTGATTGCTTCCATGCGAGTGGGGACAGAACGCATCCGCAATATTAGCCAAAGTCTGAGGACTTTCTCACGCTCCGATGAGAATAATGTGGTATTGTTCGACTTGCATCAAGGTATTGAAAGCACTTTGCTAATTTTACAGCATCGATTAAAAGCGAATCCCGATCGACCTGCGATCATGGTGATTAAAGAATATGGGTACCTTCCGCCGATTAGATGCTACCCCAGCCAGATGAATCAGGTATTCATGAATTTGATCACTAATGGTATTGATGCGATCGAGTATGCTAGTGAGGGTTCCAGCTATGAGGACTTAGAGAAAGACCCCCACTGGATCAAAATTACCACTGAGCTGGGAGAAGATGGCACATCAGCAGTGATTAGGATTGAAGATAATGGAATTGGTATGACTGCACAAGTGCAAGAGAAAATTTTTGATTATCTATTTACGACTAAATCTATTGGTAAGGGTACAGGTATTGGGTTAGCTATCTCTCGCCATATTATCGAAGAAAAACACCGAGGTAAGTTAACCTGTACCTCCCAAATCGACTCAGGGGCTAGGTTCACGATTACTATTCCACTGGTAACGGAGGACTCGGACTAGACCATCCATTCGGAAGCCCTACCCCCCAAGTCAATGGGAATACTGACGGCTTTTCCTAGCCGGGGGCGATCGCGAGTGTTCAGGATATAATTGGTAACCTGTTCTGCTCCTCCCAAACTGGTGAGATAATCAGCGATCGCATTGAGGTGATCGAGATACTCAGCCTCACCCAAATGAAAAGAAGCCTGTTCTAGGTACTTCCACATAACTTGGACAAAAATTTTGCCCCGCGTCCGCCGCAGTTGGATATCATAGGAGACTCCCCACTTGTTTAACAGAAGTTGTCGTAAGTCCTGGCCCGTCATAAGCACCTCTTGCATGGACTGAGAAAGAACTGAGAATCCTCGCGCCGTTTGTCGTGGGAATGTGAAAAGTTGCATGATCTGGAAATACTCGATAGCCGCTTTGGCCGACTCTATTTAAAGGGCGGATGTAGCGGCAAAGGCGAATAAATTCGCTTACCTACTATTGCTATCTTTTCATTGATATGCCATAATAGCATAACCTTGTTAAGTTGGGCAATAATTGTATACAAGTTCAAAATAAAAGCCAAACCATCTCAGTACCAAGCTATAGATGAGGCTATTCGCACATCTCAGTTCATCCAAAACAAATGTTTGCGCTATTGGATGGACAATAAGAGGGTGGGAAAATATGACCTTAATAAATATTGTGCTGTCTTAGCGGCTGAGTTTCCTTGGGCTAATGAATTGAACTCGATGGCTACACAATCAGCGGCTGAACGCGCTTGGTTGGCTATTTCTCGCTTCTACGATAACTGTCAGAAAAAAGTTAAGGGGAAAAAGGGATTTCCTAAGTTCAAGAAAAATGCTCGCTCAGTTGAATATAAAACTAGCGGATGGAAACTTTCGGAAACCAGAAAAGCTATTACCTTTTCTGACAAAAAAGGTATCGGAACTCTGAAATTCAAGGGAACCTGGGACCTCAACTACTACGATATCAAGCAAATTAAACGAGTCCGATTAGTCCGCCGGGCTGACGGATACTATGCTCAATTTGCGATCGCTGTCAATGTCAGGATAGAGACTGAACCCACTCATAAAATAGTAAGTTTAGACTTAGGAATTAGATAATTTATTGCTGACAATAAAGGCAATGTTGAACCATCTCCCAAGTTCTACCGCCAAGCTGAAAAGCAGTTAAAGAGAGCCAATCGAAAGAAGTCTAAAAAGTACAGTCCAGCTAAAAAAACAGCCCAAAAAAAGCAATCAAACAACTATCACCAAGCTAGAAATAGATATGCTCGTAAGCATTTAAGAGTAAGTAGGCAGCGAAAAGAATATTGCAAGAGATTGGCGTATTCCGTTATCCAATCTAACGATTTGGTCGCCTATGAAGATTTGAACAAAAATAGCGACGCATTCCCCCACCTCGCCGAACGGCAGGTGGGGGTCAAGGAGCTGCCGATCTGACAAGCCTTGGGGTAACAAGCGCGTTATGGCAACCAACAAATCCACATCAATCGTCCGTACAGACCGATGGAATCTTAACCCGACAGCAGCAGCGCGAGTGCTGTTGAGCCAAACGGTTGAGGTCTCCCGTCGTGTCTGTCGGCATTTGATAGGAATTATCTTAACTCATTGGCCGTCTCTCGGAGGGTTATCGAGTCAAAAACGGGTTCTAGTCGTTGAGAAACTGATTCACCAAACCGCCAAGAACCCCAACCCCAAATACCGGCAATTTGACCAGACCTTTTACAAGTTCCCCAGCTATTACCGGAGGGCAGCGATTGTCTTGGCCGCCGGCCAAGTCAGTAGCTAAATTGACGGATTAAGCATCATTTAGGGAAGCGATCGCCTCTATAGCAGCCTCCAAAGCGATCGCCAGATGAGTCCAATGAGTCCCCCCCTGACAGAAAACAATATAGGGTTCTCGCAAAGGACCATCAGCGGAAAACTCAGAGGTACTACCATCAATAAAAGTCCCCCCCGCCATAACCAACTCACTCTCATATCCAGGCATTTCCCCAGGAACCGGGTCAAGATAGGACCCAATAGGGGAAAACTTCTGCCAAATGCGACAAAAAGCCACCAACTTATCGGGTGAACCCAACTCGATCGCCTGAATAATATCGCGCCGAGGTATCAGAGGCGCAGGATTAACCCGATAACCAAACTGGTCAAACACATAAGCAATCAAATGTCCTCCCTTAACCGCTTCCGCCACCATCTGAGGCGCAAGAAATAGCCCCTGAAACAGCAATCGGTATTGTTCAAAGGTTGCCCCCCCACTGCTACCAATACCGGGCGCGGTGAGGCGACAGGCGGCCGCTTCTACCAATTCTGAACGCCCAGCCACATAACCCCCCGCCGCGGCAATAGTACCCCCCGGATTTTTAATCAGGGAACCTGCCATCAAATCAGCCCCCACCGCCGTCGGTTCCAGGTCTTCCACAAACTCGCCATAGCAGTTGTCCACAAAACAGATGGTATCAGGATTTTGTGCCTTCACCATCTGCACAACCCTCTCAATATCAGCAATGGAAAGGGAATTGCGCCAGGAATAGCCACAGGACCGCTGAATCAAAACCAAACGAGTATGGGGTGCGATCGCTGTTGATAAAGCCGACCAATCCAAACTTCCATCAGCACAAAGATCTAATTGTCGGTAAAGTATGCCAAACTCTATTAAGGAACCTTGACCTTTTCCGCGTAAACCGATAACCTCTTCGAGGGTATCGTAGGGAGAACCAACTACGGCCAGCATCTCATCCCCTGGACGCAGACACCCAAAAAGGGCACAGGCGATCGCATGAGTTCCAGAAACAAACTGGACTCTTACCGCCGCCGCCTCTGCGCCCATAACATCCGCAAACACGCGATCGAAAGTTTGACGACCGAGATCATCGTGTCCGTAGCCGGAAACTCCGGCAAAATGATGGGTTCCTACCCGGTGAGTACGGAAAGCATCTAACACTCGTCGGAGGTGATGCTTGACCTTAGCGTCAATTCCCGAAAAAATTGGGGATAATGCCTGTGGCGCTTCATGTAGCGACTCTATGCTGTGTCTCATTACCTGACTAAAGCTGAATTAGGGGTGCTGCATATTATGCCGCCAACAGGTCCGGTCTGTTCAAAAATTTGATATTCATGACGATTGCAACTGAAACCAAACTCAAACTCGACTGGATGACCATAGTATTTATGGCATTCCTCCACATTGGCGCACTTTTTGTGCTAGTCCCAAGTAATTTTAGCTGGGCTGCAGTTGGTCTGGCTTTATTTTTGCACTGGGTAACTGGTGGCTTAGGAATTACCCTAGGGTTTCACCGCTTAATCACCCACCGCAGTTTTGAAACTCCCAAATGGCTAGAATATTTCTTGGCTTTTTGCGGCACTTTAGCCTGTCAAGGAGGACCTATCCAGTGGGTCGGTTTACACCGTATGCACCATCTGTACTCTGATCAAACCCTTGACCCCCACGACTCTAACAAGGGTTTTTGGTGGAGTCACATGGGTTGGATGTTGCGGGAAATTCCTGCTGATGCTGATGTTCCCCGCTTTACCAAAGATATCAACGAAGACCCAGTTTATCTGTTCCTGCAAAATTATTTCATTCCCATCCAAGTCGCCTTGGGTGTGGTTTTATATCTTCTCGGAGGATGGCCGTTGGTCGTCTGGGGCATCTTTTTCCGCATCGTTGTGGTTTTTCATTGTACCTGGTTTGTCAATAGCGCTACTCACAAGTTTGGCTATCAAACATATCAATCTAATGATAACTCGAAAAATTGTTGGTGGGTTGCTCTTGTCACCTATGGGGAAGGCTGGCACAATAATCACCATGCTTTCCAATATTCCGCCCGTCATGGCCTGAAATGGTGGGAAATTGATTTAACCTGGATGACTATTCAACTTCTACAATTTTTGGGTTTGGCTAAAAAAGTTAAATTGGTGGAAAACTAGCCCCGGCGACAAAAGTTGTTCCTGAGTAGGTCAGAAGCTAACTTAGACTCTGACAGCCGGGTTAAGTTCACACTCTGCCATTACCCTGTACAATATGTTTCAGGGTCATTAGGCTTTCTAGGCTAATTAAACCCCGTCGATATCCTTTCTGATTCGACACTCCTAAAAACAACGCATCCCCTCGGTTTTGATGACGTGAAAATTGGGGGGATGTGTTCATGAAGGTGAGCGCACTATTGGAATTTTGGGCAAATATACGACTTTCGCTATAGGATTCGGTCGCTATACAATTGGCGTGGTTGCTGCTACACTGATTCATCATGCCGATCGCATTTTCGAGGTTTTCCACAAATCGGAAGGCTATGGTTTTTGACAAATAGGGATGATACCATTCTGAGGGTTCGGCTTCCGTTAATTCGGGAAAGTTTTGGATGAAATCGCGATCGCCTCGTAATTGGAAACCTTCTTCCTGCAAACTATTTAAGAGTCGCACTAGGGAAGAGTTTTTTTGATGAGGGTCAATTAAGACCTTTTCGATCGCATTTACTGGGTCGGGTTCACTTTTATGGCTATCCGTAATCATCCACCGGACTAAATCCATACTAGCGGTAGCAGACCAGTAAAGATAACAATTCCCCATGGCTGTTTTCAGAATAGGAACTGTGGCTTTATTAATCACTTCTTGGATTAATTGGGGTCGCCCGTATGGTATAATCAGGTTGATATATCTGTCTTCGGTGACTAAATCGGGGATAGGATGATCAGGGTCAGCGGGAACAAATTCTAAACATCCCGGCGGCATTCGCGCATCTTCTAGGGCTGATTGTAGGGTTTCGGCGATAATTTGATTGGAAGAGTTAGCCTCACTACTTCCCTGGAGAATTAAACTATTAGCAGTTTTGAGAGCAAAACCGGCGGCGATCGCCCCTAATTCAGGAAAAGCCTCGTAAATGAGGGCAATGACTCCCAGGGGTATATACTGATAATAGCCCTTATACTGTTTGATTTGGTAAGGAGCGCTAACCACCCGACCGATAGGATCGGAGATGGTGCTTAACCTTTCCAATACCTTAATCGCGTTTTCTAGGCGAACTGGAGTCAGTTTTAACCAATCTCCAATCACTTCGGAAACCCCCATTTCTCTGCTGGCTTCCAAGTCAAGGGTGTTCGCTTCCAGAATGTCATTTTTTCGTTGTTTGAGACCATCAGCCATTCTGTTTATTGCTTGACCCCGATCTTCTCCTGATATCTGTGTCAATTCAAGACTGGCAAAATATGCCCGACGAGAAGGGTTTAATGGATCTGGGGTAGAAGAAAAATCATCAGTGATCATCGAGCTAACGCCTGTAAGCAAGCCAAACCATGATTGCTGGCAACATCGCCAGCATAACAGCAACTATTGCCCAAAGCAAGATGTTGCCCCCGGGAGAGTACATGGCTAGGGGTAGCCAAATCACCAGGGGGACTAGAAGCATCCCCAAAGCTAAGGGTAGATAGTGCGATCGCATTCCTGGGGTGGCGCGATACCATTGTTGTCCAGTCCACCACCAAGCCTGTTTGTAGGGGTAGTGGGTGGCTAGTTGTTCTAGGGAATAACCGCTCTCATCAACTACAAAAATCTGCTGACAGCGATCGCAACCGAAAGCCTCGGTCAAGGTAATCGGAACCAGATTACCCTTTCGACGACAGGGACAGGGATAATCACTATGTAAGTCGATTTTCTCAGGTTTGGGAGATGACACAAGCTCGCGTGGTCTTATTTAATGGAGTTAGAAACAAAAGCAAATAGTAGCTCCCATGATAGTTCAGGAACAAGAGATCTAACAACTGAAATGGAGCTAAGCGGGCTCGAACCTGATACATAGCCTATAACCCCTATTCTACCGTTACTTAGGTGTTACTCAAAACCGTAGTAGGATCCATCAATCTGTAGCCATAAAATAACCCCTAGGGGTTTAATCTAGGGGTATTGGCTTATAGGGTTGTAACGGGTAGATTAATCTATCTGATATAGCATAAGACAGAAAAGTTAGGACGTATAATGGCAAGGATATCTACAGAAGACCCAACATGCCAGCCCCCTACAGTTACGACCTTAGACAAAAAGTTATCAATGCAATTGAACTATACGGTATGTCCAAAACCAAAGCCAGTCAATTTTTCCATCTCAGCCGGAACACTATCAATCTCTGGCTCCAAAGAAAAGAACACACCGGAGACTTCCTCCCTAAACCTAATCGCCCACCTGGTCATAACCACCAAATTACCGACTGGCACAAATTCAAGGCTTTTGCCTAAGAGCATGGCCACAAAACCTCCGCTCAAATGGCTGAACTTTGGGATGACGACATCTCTCCTCGCACCATATCCAGAGCCTTGAAGAAAATTGGCTTCAC
>NZ_JBIMLI010000136.1:0-14092 GCF_051859755.1 Limnospira sp. | reverse complement strand
GCCAGTTAAGGCTTAAGCTGGTCAGCTACCTGAAAGGGGGGCACGAAGCCCCCGTGCTTCAGCCGGGGGTGCTGACTAGAATCATGCACCAATAAGCGTGCATATAATGAGTTGACCATCCTTAATTTGTGGATTGAAGCGCAACTCGAGCAGACCTCTGGTGACAACAGCTTATTGCTGCTACTTGAGGACAGCCAGGACCTCCGCTCGCTTCTCACACCTAACCATTGTAGAACTGAGGTGTTGACTGAAAAGCCAACAAAACAATCTACTATGAACGGCATCATATCACATAAATCTGAATTTGGGTAAAAATTTGATGTCGGCTTGGAGATTTCTGTAAACTTTGATGCAATTGCGCCAAATTCTCAGACCTAGGCTAGGACCACGGGAATCAATAACAACCAATTGATGGCTAATTCCTGATATCCTAATCATCGCAGTATCGTGGACCTACCTGAACTATGCCTTCCCCCCAACCTCGGAAACGATTTGCTCAACATTGGCTACGCAGTCCTGCGACCCTGAACCATATCCTAGAAGCTGCGGATCTATCTCTGGGCGATCGCATCTTGGAAATTGGACCGGGAACAGGTATATTAACAGAACGGCTACTCCCCAAGGTCAGCTCAGTGGTAGCTGTGGAAATTGACCGCGATCTTTGTGTTCAACTAGCCAAAAAATTTGGCAAAATCGATAACTTCCTATTGCTACAAGGAGATATCCTCAACTTCGACCTGAATGGATACCTGAGCGGATTTCCCAAATTCCAAAACCCCAATAAGGTAGTGGCGAATATTCCCTATAATATTACCGGACCAATCATCGAAGGGTTACTGGGAACTATTGCTAAACCGGCAGTTAAACCCTTTGATGCGATCGTGCTACTGGTACAGAAAGAAGTAGGCGCGCGCCTCTGTGCTAAACCCAGTTCCAAAGCCTTTGGAGCCTTATCAGTCAGAGTCCAATATTTAGCCGAATGTGACTGGATCTGTCATGTCCCCGCCACAGCCTTTTATCCGCCCCCTAAAGTCGATTCAGCCGTAGTCCGCCTGCGTCCTCGTCCCATAGCATCCCCCGCCCAAAACCCCCAACTTCTTGAGACCCTAGTTAAATTAGGATTTTCTACCCGTCGCAAAATGTTACGCAATAACCTCAAAAGCCAGGTAGAACCGCAAACATTAAACCAACTGCTGGAAACATTAGACATCAACCCCCAAGTCCGCGCAGAAGACCTCAGCCTACAACAATGGGTTCAACTCAGTAATTTGCTATTAGCCCCTCAATAATCAATGGTAAACTTGCCTTGTGTTACCTTACACTACTACTAATGCGTTCTGTCACCTTAATTGCTCCCGCCAAGATTAATTTGTATTTAGAAATTATCGGATCGCGCCCCGATGGTTTCCACGAACTCGCTATGGTCCTGCAAACTATCAGTTTAAGCGATCGCATTACCATTAACCCTATTGGTATAGATGCCATTACCATTCGCTCCAACGACCCTAGCCTCCCCAACGACCATAGTAACCTCGCCTATCGCGCAGCAGCCTTGATGGTTAAACAATTCCCCGATATGATGGCGCGTTATGGCGGTATCGAAATCGAAATTAACAAACGAATACCCGTAGCCGCCGGACTCGCGGGCGGTTCCAGCAATGCGGCGGCGGTGTTGGTCGGTTTAGATTTAATCTGGGATCTCGGTTTAACCCAAGATGAACTACAAACCCTAGGCGCTGAAATTGGTTCTGATGTTCCCTTCTGTATCAGTGGCGGAACAGCCCTAGCTACCGGACGGGGAGAGGTACTATCACCCTTGCTGAATTTAGATAACTTATATGTGGTCCTCGCTAAGTTCCGTAATATCGCTATATCCACCCCTTGGGCTTATCAAACCTACCGCCAGCAGTTCAGCAGTTCATACATTTCTGAAGCCGATGATCTGAAAAGTCGTCAGCAACGGGTGCATTCAGGACCTATGGTAGCAGCTATTATGAAACGTGATGGGGCTAAAATTGGTCAGTTGTTGCACAATGATTTAGAGAAAGTCGCTTTACCTGAATATCCCCAAGTCGCAGACCTGCGAGATGCGTTTATCGCACAAGGAGTTTTGGGCGCGATGATGTCTGGTTCCGGTCCGACCGTATTCGCTTTAGTGGAGAGTCAGGCGGAAGCTGACCGGGTTTCCGATGCTGTCCAAAATCAAATCGCTAATCAGAATTTATTATTGTGGACTACTAAATTTGTCTCCACAGGTATTCATTTGGCTGAATCTTAAACTTGCCTATTTTTTGAGAGTGCATCAATTATGTCTGATCTGCCTGAAAAATCATCAATTTCTACTTCTGATTCCGGCGACCAGTCTCGCCGTGATTTATCGCCGGATTTATCATCAGTCAACCCCTTTCAGGTGCTGATGGGAGGATTGTTTTCTGGGGGTTTTGCGATCGCCATGTATTCCCTAACAGCAGCGATCGCTCACACTTTTGCCAACCAAAACATCTATTCCGATAATCGAACCGCCCTGCAAATTTCCATAGCCATTCGCACCTTAGTAATTGGGGGTGCTGCCTTAGTTACCGGAATATTTACCATCGCCTCTTTGGGTTTATTAGCCTTAACCGTCCAAGTCTTATTTGTCCGATTAACCCAAAAAAATTCCGCCTCTGAAAAATAGCGAACAGTGGAGACAGTCAACCCCTGGTCTCCACCGATTTCGCCTTACTTAATTATACCTTACACAAAGGCAGCACGACCCGCGAACTTAGCAGCCTTTCCTAAGTCTCGCTCAATGCGTAGCAGTTGGTTAAATTTAGCCGTCCGTTCACCGCGACAACCCGAACCAGTTTTGATTTTACCTGTGCAAGTTGCCACCACCAAATCCGAGATAGTAGTATCTTCCGTTTCTCCTGAACGGTGGGACACAAAGCACTTGTAATTATGTTTTTTCGCCAACTCAATTGTATCTAAAGTTTCCGTTAAAGTCCCAATTTGGTTAACCTTAATCAGAATTGAATTAGCAATTCCGGCTTGAATACCCTCTGCCAAAATAGCCGGGTTAGTACAGAATAAATCATCCCCCACCAGTTCCACCTTATCACCAATGGAATTAGTTAGCACTTTCCAACCATCCCAATCATTTTCTCCCATACCATCTTCTATGGAAATAATCGGGTATTGATTAGCCCAACTTTTCCACAATTCCGCCATTTCTTCAGGAGTCTTAGTAGATTGATCTGATTTGAAAAACAGATATTTACCATCTTTCCACAATTCCGAAGTGGCTGGGTCGAGACAGATGGAAATATCCTCACCTGGCTTATATCCCGCCGCCGTAATCGCCTCTAAAATACACTCAACCGCCTCATCATTAGATTTTAAGTTAGGCGCAAATCCACCCTCGTCGCCAATTCCAGTGCTTAATCCTTTCTTTTTCAACAGCGATTTAAGACTATGGAAAGTTTCCACACCCATACGGATAGATTCCGCAAAATTGGGGGCATTATGGGGAGCAATCATAAACTCCTGGAAATCAACAGTATTGTCGGCGTGAACCCCACCGTTAATTACATTCATGCAAGGAACGGGCAATACACAAGCGTTGCTGCCCCCTAAATACCTATATAGGGGAATTCCTAAGTAATTAGCAGCCGCGCGCGCTACGGCTAAGGAAACCGCTAAAATTGCATTAGCCCCCATTTGGGATTTGTTGGGTGTGCCGTCCAGTTCAATCATGGTTAAATCAATTAACCGCTGTTGGGTGACATCCATACCAACTAAAGCCGGGGCTATACGATTATTGACATTTTCAACGGCTTTTAGAACCCCTTTGCCGCCATAGCGTTTCGGGTCGCCGTCTCGTAATTCTGCTGCTTCTTTTTCTCCCGTTGAAGCGCCAGAGGGAACTAAGGCACTCCCACGGGTTCCGTCCTCTAAAATTACTTCGGCTTCCACGGTGGGGTTCCCACGAGAATCAAGAATCTCGCCAGCAATAATTTCGTCAATGTACATTAATTTCTCCTTAATTGATTAAGATGGTTTGATGGTTAATGAGGTAGTTTAACCGGATTGGTTAGTGGTTTGCCTTCCTCAAATTCACTAATATTCGCCATGGTGGTTTCGGCAATGGCAGTTAGGGCATTTTGGGTAAAAAATGCCTGATGACCTGTAATCACAACATTCTGGAAAGATTGGAGTAGCTGAAATGTATCATCTTGGATAATTTCATCGGACCAATCTTCAAAGAAAAGTGTTTCCTCTTGTTCATACACATCAATTCCCAAGTAGCCAATTATCCCGGATTTTATCCCTTCAATGACAGAAACTGTATCAACCAGAGGTCCGCGACTGGTGTTGATTAACATGACCCCTCGCTTCATTTGAGCGATCGCATTTTGGTTAATAATGTGATGGGTTTCTGGTAATAAGGGACAGTGCAGAGAGATAATATCTGACTGTGAAAACAGTTCCGGCAAATCTACATATCGGGCATCTCCTAACTTGATAAAATCATCGTTAGGGTAGGCATCATAACCCAAAAGATGACAGCCAAAACCGTGCATAATCTGAGCGAAAATCATCCCGATTTTGCCAGTGCCAATCACGCCAACGGTAGTACCATGTAGGTCAAAACCTAGTAAACCATTCAGGGTAAAGTTATCTTCCCGGACTCGGTTATAGGCTTTGTGCAGTTTCCGGTTTAATGTAAGGATTAAACCCACAGTATGTTCAGCTACTGAATATGGTGAATAAGCTGGAACCCTAACTACAGAAATACCTACTTCTTCTGCTGTTTTCAGGTCAACATTATTAAATCCAGCACAGCGCAGGGCTATTAATTTAGTGCCATTGGCTGCTAAGGTTTTTAGGGTGGTGGCATCTACTTCATCATTCACAAAAACGCAAACAACCGGAAAACCAGCGGCTAAGGAGGCGGTTTTCGCCCTTAACCTGGTTTCAAAGTAAACTAACTCATGGGGACTTCCTCCTTGGGCATTAGCCGCATCAAAGAATTTAGTATCGTAGGGCTGGCTACCAAAAACAGCAACTTTCATAGTCAAGTTATAAACCTCTTCAACAATTGTCCCTACTAGCTTACCAGGCGATCGCCCTAACTTGGTTGCTTACTTGACCGTATTATATGGGATAGGTCAAGGTATTGAACTTAAAAAAAGATTAAGAAAATCTCTATTGAGCAGAAATTTTGTAGGCAAATCTTGATAGTATTATTGATGATTTGGGAGTCCGATCTTATTTCGGACAGTAATTAATACTAAAGCCGCCAAGATACAACCTATAGCATAATAAAGAAAGTCCCACCAATCAAAGGTAGTTCCTAATAGGAGTTTCCCGATAATATGCGATCGCATCATCGCCAAAATGGGCGGATTCCACAATTGCAGAAATTCCAAAATTGAGGTAACAATAAATACCCCCACCGCTACGGATATGGGGGAAAGATGCGGCCAGATTAATACCACTAACCACACCCAAAACATCTCATAAAATATCGAGGATACGGAATCGTTAATCCACCCATCAAATGGCCCGCTATAAAATTTACTAAACCAGCCAATGGGAATCACAATTATTAAACACATCAAGATTATTAAGCGATAGCGTTTCATGATTATTTAACTTCTAAATTTTCGGTTTCCACAGTAAAAGCAGAGTTGCTGCCATCCTCAATAGATAAAGATTGAATCTGGGATGCAATTACCTCTATTTGTACCTCGCTAAGATTGACAGTAGCATCAAGTTCATCAATAATATCCTGAGCATTTTCGGTCATATATCTAATCTGTTCCAGGATTTCTTCTTTATAGGCTTCTAGGTTTTGGCAACAGGCTTTAACCTGTTGTGCTTGTCGGAAAAACCAGACTAAAATTGTGATTGATATGGTACTAGGAATTAACACGGCTATCAATATCCATGTATTCAAAAAAGGATTTAACCGTTTCCTGGTATGGTTAACTTCTTTCTGAATTAAAAAGCGTTGACTCGCGGAGTTACGGTTAATAAAAGAGGGATTTTGCGCCCAGATATCTGTCGGGTTTAATTCCTGAATTTCTGACGGTATAGCTGCGGATGATACCCCCGAACAACCCATCAATAACAGCCATCCTGCCACCATATAGAGATAGGTTTTAGTCAAATTTATCATATTTAGTCAATCTCCCAATACCTAACTTTAATTATTTAGTTTTCAGCAATTGTTGAAATCTTTGTTCCTGACAAATGCCGGCAAAATCAGGTTCTTGTTGAGCAAACTTTTGCACGGCATCTGGGTTAATCCGCAGGGCGCGTTTAAGGTTTTCGATCGCCAATTCTCGATTCCCCGTGAGGGCATAGCAACGAGCCTTATTGTACCAGATTTTATAAAAATTAGGACGAATTTTAGCAGCCTGATTATAAGAAGCGATCGCCTCGTCATACTGTTCCAAATTCATCAAGGCTTGACCGCGATTATTCCAAGCATCTAAATAATCAGGTTTTAAAGCGAGCGCCCGGTCATAGGAAAAAATCGCGGCTTGATAATAATTAAGTTTCCCTAAAGCCACCCCACGATTACTCCAAGCATCAGGATAATCTGTGCGAATTTGGATGGCTTTTTCATAGGAAGCGATCGCCTCTTGATAGCGCTTGAGTTTGGTTAACACCACCCCTCGATTATTCCAAACTTCCGCCAAATTAGGCTCAAGTTTTAACGCCTGATTATAAGCATCTACTGCCGATTCTAATTGATTTGACAAAAATAACTTTTCTGCCTGTTTAGCCAGCTCATGAGCCTCAGCTATGATGCGATCACGACTAGGGGTTTCCGGTTCTTTTTCCTTATCCTCAGAAGTCTCAGCCGTCTCAGGAGTCTGAGAATTAGAATCATCAGATATCCCAGCGGAATTATTAGCGATCGCGTTTTGGGTAGTCTCCGAGACTGGCGAGACTAGGGAATCATCAGTCTCCGACTCAGGGACTTGAATCATAGTTTGCACCTTGAGACTCTCGATAGCTTCATCAGCCTTAGTAGTATTTTGTTCCAATTGATAGAGAGTATTTCTCGCCTCATTAATACTCTGTTCAATTTGACCAATAGCATCAGCTTTCAGGCTCTCAATTTCTTGCTGAACAATAAATACTTGATCCGTCAACTTAGACAGCAAAAACCAGACTCCCACCCCCGCGATAGTTGGGAGCAAAAATAGGAACACTAGCACTAAATTCAATAAAGCCAGAGTGCGGCGAAAAGAACTATCTACCTCAGTTTGAACACGATCGCGCAATTCCCAGTCCGACTCAGTTACCGCCTGAGCTACAATGTGGGAACTCGACCTAGACCCGTCCCACTGTAGAGGTTCCACAAAAATTGTAGTCGTACCCAAAGATAGTAGAATAGGAATCACAGCTAAACTAGCTTGTTGTTGTGGGATACGATGCTTGATAGTTCCCCCCGGTAGGGAGAAAATGGGAACTTGTCGAGAACTCCGCGTCATAAGTTACTAAGCCAATGCTGGTTAAAATGCTGAAATCTTATCATGTGTTGTGTCGGGGTTCAGGAGACTGGCTAGATGTCTGATTGGATCGAAATTGGTAAAATTGTAGCTGCTCAGGGTTTAGATGGCGAGATGCGGGTATATCCAAATTCTGACTTCCCGGAAAGATTTATCGAACCCGGAACCCGCTGGCTACAAAAACCCGGACAAAATGAACCATCACCCGTAGAACTTCTGGGGGGGAGGTTTATTCCTGGAAAAGGACTCTATGCTATTGAAATGGTAGGGGTGGAAACCCGCGAACAAGCGGAAGCCTTGCGGGATAGTCGCCTATTCATTCAATATGGCGCGCGCCCCCATTTAGACGATAATGAGTTTTATGTATTAGACCTGATTGGCTTAGAAGTCTTTAATCAAGACACCCAAGACATGATCGGTACAGTTATTGATGTCATCCCCGCCGGAAATGACTTGTTAGAGGTCCAGTTAAATTTTACCCCCACCGAGGAAGACCTCGCCACCGATACAGAACGACAAGCTAAACTAGAGAAAATTCCCCAAAATAAACGTCGCAAGCGCCATTTCCAAACCAAAGCAAAGCAACCCAAAACCGTATTAATTCCCTTTGTTAAGGATATCGTCCCCGTTGTGGATTTAGAGAATCGCCGTTTGGAAATCACCCCTCCCCAAGGCTTAATCGAATCGCAAACATAGCCCCCCTCGAATATTATCAGGTAATACTAGAGACCAAGTAGGCCTTGGCTCCAGGGCTGTGCTCAATTCATTAATTATCAATTGTTCGTTTCCGACGCTTCCCTTTATTGTCAATATAGCGCTGTACTTCTTCCCGAGATGTCACCCAAGCATCAATAGTATTATCCCAGGTAAATTCTATGTAATGTCGCTTCCTAATAGTCTGCACTCGCTGAAACGAAACATTAAGAATGCGGGCTACATCAGCCTGTCGCAGACTATTACTAGGCTGTGATAAATTAGCCTTAACAGTTTTGATATCCTTGAGAGAATCCAAAGAACTTAACTTATGTTGCATCAAATTAATCGAGATGGCGGAAGGTTGAGAATGTCCATTTTCCCAGCGGTTAATAGTTTGTGCAGATACACCCAGGAATTGCGCCATTTCGGCTTGGGACAACTCTAAATCTCCCCGGAGTTGACGAAGCAGTTGGGGGATATCCTGTAAATTTTTTTCGGAGAACGATATCGGTTTCATCATCATAGCAGGTGTGGGATGGAGCAATTTTGTAATAGTCAGGCTGACAGCTAACTAATTGGCAGCCCCTATATTCAGGTTAAGATAAATTCCCAGAAACACCAACAGTAATTTCTCGGACATTTCTTGAATTGTGAACACCAATCACTGCTAAAATGTCCGTAAAAATACGGAGATTTTGATTGGCAAAAGCGATCGCATTAATGAAAACACCCCTCAATGCCCCATCTGACAACGCCCCCAGGCCTGTGAAAATTACCATCATTCCCGAAAATGGCGATTAATATTGGGCATTTTCGAGTAATACTTCAACCTTGCTTTAAAATGAGTTCTGGACTTGCAGACTGACTATATTGAAAAAATTATGCCTGTTCTTCGCTATTTGATGGCTGTGGGAGTGAGTGGAGCAATTGTGTTGTTCAATGTTGGGCAGGGAGAAGCAGTGCCTTCGCCTGTTGAGTCCCAGGATAGCTTATCTGACCATCCTCTAACTCAAGAATCAACTCTCAAGCAAAAACCAACCAAATTTGTAGCCTCACCAACTGCTCAAACCCCCATTACTGACCATGAACCTAACGACACTAGCCTTGTAGCTGGTCAAATTGACCCACAGACTCCAGAATTGTCTTCCCATGACACCATTGGAGAAACCTTGAGTAACGACGGGTTCATGGAAACCCCCCCCAACCTGCTGGGAAAATATGAGGCTAAGTCTCCTAACCATGATGGGTTAGCCTTAGAATCAGTAGACTTGCCGGGAAAATATCAGGCTAAGTCTCCTAACCATGATGCGATCGCCCCCTCAACTGATGTAAACTCCGCCACAGAGGTATCTTCCGAAAGCCCCTCACAAGAAGTGGCTATCAGTAACAATTCTCATGGTCAATCTGCGATCGCAAATAATCTGACAGCACCAGTACAACTGTCCCAAGTAGATACACCAGAAATTCAAATCCCTGACTTGACACCCCCTACCGAGCCATACCCCCAAAGGTATCCAGATGGAACCTTACGCACTGAACCACCTTCAATAGTTTTACCCAGCACTAACCCCCTGCATTTTCCCAGTCAACCTGGGGAAGTAGAAATCGAAGAAACCGTTCCGATTACCCTAGAACAAGCATTTGATTTGGTGCGGCGCAACAGCCCAGAAATCCAAGTTCTACAACTCCAGGTTGAGCAAAATCTCGCGGGGTTGCGAGTTGCTCAAGCAGAACTGTTCCCTTCCCTATCATTCACCTCCAGCTTGACCCGTTCCGAAACAGCAGGAGCCACCATATCCACCCGCGCCCAAAATCGTCGGATTCGCAATCAACGCCGTCAAGCCGCCGCTAGAGGTGAAGTTGACACAACCTCCTTTCAGATCCCCTTTGGATCTACCAGCTTTGATAACTCCCTGCAAATTCAATATGATTTTGGTTTAAGTGGAGCCAGAGGATCGCGAATTAGAGAAGCCGAACAGCAACTGCGAGCCGCAGAGTTAGAACTCGAACGGGTGATTGAAGAAAGTTATCTTAGCGTCGCCCAAACCTACTATAACCTACAAGCCTCCGATGCGGAAGTCGAAATTCAGCGCGCCGCTGTTCGCAATGCTCAAAAAAGTTTGGAGGATGCAGAAGCCCTCGAACGCGCTGGGGTGGGTACTCGGTTTGAGGTTTTACAGGCTCGTGTTACCCTCGCCAGCACCCAGCAGGATTTGACTAGCGCTATTAGCACCCAAAGAACATCTCGGCGCAATCTCGCTAGCCTATTAAATGTCAGTCAAAATGTCAATTTAGTCGCAGCAGACCCGATATCCTTGGCGGGAACTTGGGAATTTACCCTCAATGAAACTATCATCCTCGCCTATAGGAATCGCCCCGAGTTGGAAACACAGTTAGTTAACCGTAATCTAGCTGCAGAAAGACGCAGACAGGCTTTATCTGCAACTCGACCTAATTTAACTGGTTCCGCTAGTTATAACGTTCTTGGACAGCTTTCTGATGACGCTAATCGCTTTGCGGCTCAGGGTTGGGCTGATGGTTATAATGTTCAACTACAGCTACGTTGGAATTTCTTTGATGGGGGTGCGGCTAGGTCTAGGGCTAGACAACAGGAACTTGGTATAGCGATCGCTGAAGAACGCTTTTCCCAAACCCGCAACCAGATCCGCCGAGAAATTGAAGAGGCCTTCTTTAACCTACAAGCTAGTTTTGAGAACATTGGAGTTGCTAACTTAGGCGTTGAGGAGGCTACAGAAGCTCTCCGATTGGCTAGACTCCGTTTCCAAGCTGGTGTCGGTACTCAAACTGATGTCATTAACCAAGAAACTAGCCTCACTCGCGCCCAAAACCAGTTACTCAGAGCAATTATTGGTTATAACCGCGCTCTGGCTCAATTGAGGCGATTTGTTAGCAATCTCCCCGATAATATCCTTCAAGATCAACCTTAACTGCAATTCACTTGTCCAAGGATGTCGGTTTCCCCAAAAACGGATTATTTGGTAGACACTTTGGGAAACTTCCTTTCCTCAAAGCCTTGTCTGATAACAACAAAATCTCTGTCAACCTAACCTTCCTAGATTCAAAAATTCATCATGGCTAACATCAATTTTGTCAACGAAAACCGCGAAGTTATTGCCGCTGATGGCGCAAATCTCCGACTCAAAGCGATGGAAAATCAGATTGATTTGTATACCTTAAAGGGAAAACTCCTCAACTGTGGCGGCTACGGTCAATGTGGTACTTGTATTGTGGAAGTGGTTGAGGGTATGGAAAATCTCTCCCCTAAAACTCCGGTGGAAGAACGAATGCTCAAGAAAAAACCTGATACCTACCGCTTGGCTTGTCAAACTACTGTTAATGGCCCGGTAAGTGTTAGAACTAAACCTAAATAGATCCGTTTAAACTTACCGGGACTCTGTTCCCATTTGGGCGATCGCTATTTGATTTCGTTTGATCTTAATGTTTTCTTAATGGCGATCGCTACTCTGTACTACTAAAACCGAACAGGGGGCGCGATGAACCACAAAGTTGCTCACACTTCCCAGCAACGCCTCAATTACCCCCTCGTATCCCCTGCGTCCTACCACGATTAGATCCGCATTCCAGTCTTTGGCTATTTGACAAATGCACCGCCCCGCATCCCCCATTTTCCAATTCCAGTCAGCAGTGATATTCTGGTCCGTAGCACGACGAGTACAACTTGTTAGCCAACTGCGGATCTGGTCCAGTTCACTCTCTAGCCGATCCTGCATAATTCGCGAGTAACGAGCAATATTAGTCGCATGAAGATCGCTAAAACCATAGGGGTCCGGTTCGCTCACCTCCAGGCGGTGAAAAATCATTAGTTCCGCTGAGTTGTTTTGCGCTAGTTCCATCGCCTGCTCTAAAACCAGTTCGCTATGATTCGATCTATCTAGCGCTACTAAAATCCTATGATATGCCATGATTCAACTCCCTTTGATATTGATACCCTACTTCTCAAGGGCTATCGCTCAAGGGTTCTGGCTCATTGTTTCCCTCTTTCGTCTTCCTGAAGCAATTTAACAGGAATCTCACACCCGACTCCGTTACTCATCATCTATAAGATTTCTGAAACTAAGTCTTGGGGAAAACACTAGACGGGTACACCCTATAACAACCCTACAGAGGCAGGAAAAATAACCGATTTTCAATTCAATTAGGGGTCGAGATAGACCTACCCCTCCAATTTAAAAGGTGTGCGTGAAAGTTTCCCTTCACACGGCTCCTAGTTTGATTGCTCCTCTGTTAAGGACACAGCATCAGCCTCATCTAGGGCTGTTTTGTCATCGCGGGTGTGGCGGTGTAATAGCTGAAGGTTCTTGTACTCATCTTTACCACCCTGGCTTCGAGGTACAATGTGGTCTACCTCAACTAAATCTGATGGGGTGAAGTATTGCCCACACCAGGCACACTTACCTTTTTGCTTTTTGAGTAGTTTGGCTACTCTTGTCGGTGTATCGATTGCTTGTCCTTTTCTGGTTGCCCAGTAAGTCCAATTTCCGTCGTATGGCGTCGCGTCCGGGCGAACTAGCGTGTGTCTGACCAATGGAGTCCAATCATGTTGCCATAATGTGAGTCCATCTCTGGTTTGAAATAACCAAGTTTCCTGTCTTTCTTTTCCATTGCTAAGTTTAATTTTTCCACGTTTGAAGTAGTTTCCTAACTTATCGTGGTTTGCCTTTCCGCATCTTGAAGCTGTCCATGCCCTTAACATTTGCCAGACTATGTGGTCTAGTTTACTGAAGGTTTCGGTTGAAACTGCCCCTGAGTAGTAATTTGACCATCCCCGTATTATCGGGTTAAGTCTACTTATCAAGGTTGACTGGGGTGCTATTTTATGTTTTTTTATTACACCCTTAATCACTTCTGTGTGGGCTTTAACTGCTTTTCTGCTGGGTTTTATGCAGGTTTTATGTCCGATGAGTCGGCTTGCCATTCCACCTGTTTTTCCAGATTTGTATTTTCCAACTGGGTATTGTCTGATATTAAATCCTAAGAAATCGAATCCTGGCTCTTCAGTTTTACCCTCGTATTGTATGGGGTTTAGTGTATGACACACTCTTTTCTTTTCAGGTTTGATTTCTAGTCCTACAGGTTTTAACCATTTGGAAATTGCAGTTTTGCACTGTTCAATGATATCGAGTGAAGGTGATATTACTACGAAATCATCGGCGTATCTTATTGTGGTTGCTTGTATTACTCCCTTTTTCTTGGGATACATTGTTTCAATTAACCTAGCCATCCCATCCAGTGCAATGTTGGCTAGGAGTGGGCTAATCACCCCTCCTTGTGGTGTCCCTGCTTCTGTATCCTTGAATACACCGTTGTCTAGCACTCCCGCTTTTAACCATTGTTTCAGGTTGCGTTTGATTATGCTGGGACAATGAATTTTGGACAGTAAGTAATCATGGTTCACGGTAAGAGCATTTTGTTAGGGGTCGAGAATGGAGTCACCACCATCCCCTCCCATTCAGAACCATACGTGAAAGTTTCCCAGCACACGGCTCCTGATGTAGATACCCCTTTTGTCACTGGGAACAGGGTTACAACCCCCTGCTTTATGACCTCAACTTTCAAAGCTATATGCTTGCGTTAGTCTTTAAACTCGCTTTCGCCATTAAACTCTTACTTATCGCGGTCTCTATATCCACACCGTGATTAGTGGGCATATCCTAACCATTACAGTTAGGCATTAGCTTTCCATCACATCCTTTCCCCTTAAAGGCATACGCTTACACTTTTTCACTACTCCACGGGTACATCCCGCCACTTGAGAGCCAATGAGGGGTTTAAACGTTCCATCTATGCGGGCATTCCATCTTTAGATTTGTCCTATCCACCGGGGTACTTTTAAAGGTCTGTGTAGG
>NZ_JBIMLI010000135.1:0-14106 GCF_051859755.1 Limnospira sp. | reverse complement strand
TGTTACCTTAACGGGTAATAGTGCTATCGTTGCATTGTCCGGGAACAACCGGAAAAATGTCGCGTAAATGTATCAGTTCCATTTCCATCACCATCAATGGGACGAGGTTCGCCGCGTTGGTCGGTGGATATTCCCACATTGACACCACCATCGATCGCCGGACTTCCTTCTAATAACGGATAGAAATAGGTTTCGTTTTGATGTTGCAGGGGACCCAATAGAGGATCGGCGATCGCGATCGTAGCAGTCGCGTTATAATCATTAGCAAGGTTCGTGAGTTTTTCCAGCCATTGAATGTTACCGCCGCCATCAACTAATTCGCGGTTCGTGTGTTGTTGAATCCCCCAATTATTCGTACCGTTATCAGCAGTATTTTTGTAGAAAATCGTATTTCGGACCGTAACCGTTTGGTCAGCAGAGGCGACGATACCGCCACCCACCCATCCGGCGTAGTTTTCCGCAATGGTAGTGTTGATGATATCAGCAGGACCATATAAAGCCATCGCACCACCATTTCCCGAAGTCGTCAAAGATTCGGCGCGGTTTCCCGAAAAGGTCGTATTAGTGATGACAGTCGGCGCATTCATCATCCAAATTCCACCCCCCTGATTGGCGGCGGTGTTGTTAACAAATGCTGTATTTATGACTTCAAATCCTTGATTTAAGCCGTTGTTCATCTGAACGATCGCACCACCATTTCCGCCATTTCCACCGGGAAGCGGGAGAATTTCATTATCCTTAAAAACGCTGGATTCAACGATGACGTTATCTTGGGTTCCCGTGTATAGGTAAGCCGCACCACCTTCGCCGCGTCCGCTATTTCCTTCAAATAAACTGTTCCTAATGGTAATCGTTCCCGATGTATCATTACTGGATGTACTGGCGCGATCGGTGTAAATTGCGCCACCATATCCCCTTAAAGAAGGGTTATCATTTCCGGTATCGTAAAACGCGGCAGTAGTGCTATTATTAATAAACCGGGAATTTTCCACAGTTAACCGACCATTTAGGCTATTAATCGCCGCGCCATTAATGCCTTCATTTCCGATAAAGTCGCTATCGGTGACGATAATTTCATTGGGTCCCCGAAAGGCGATCGCACCTGCACCTCTTTCGTCATTCCCGGCGATCGCTTTATTCCGATTGAAATCACTTTCATTAACCGTCAATCTTCCCTCAAAGGCGCTAAAAATTGCCCCGCCACCCTGGTCAGCAACATTGTCGTTAAAGGTGACATTTTCGACTGTTAAAATCCCTTGGTGTGTGGTCGCAATACCCCCACCTCTTTCGGGAGTATATCCGTTGGCGATCGTCAGATTTTGAATGGTTAAACTCGTGGGATTCGCTGAGGTTGAATTTAGATAAAATACTCGAGAAATGTTATTCCCACTGATAGTTAAATTGGTATTATTACCCCCGTCAATAATCAGGTTTTTACCCACCGGAATTTCTAGCTGTCCTCCCGTCAGGGTGATAGTATTTCCCCCCGTGAGTTCCGCTGCAAATGTAATGGTATCTCCCGATGCTGCATTGGCGATCGCTTCCCTTAATGAACCTTCACCCGCATCATTATTATTAGTAACAATTAAACTGGGTTCATCCATGGTAGGAATCATCTCATAAGCACCTACATCAAACTCCGCTGTCCCGCTATTATCTCCATCCACCGGACGAGTTTCTCCCCGCTGGTCTGTGGTAATTGTATTAACAGTAATTCCGCCATCAATCGCTGGACTTCCATGTAAAATAGGATGAATTAATACCCCATTAATTTCCTGTAAATCTCCCAGTAGTGGATCGGCTAATGTAACGTTACTGGTAATTAAAGTATCGTTAGGGTTCAATTCATTCGATTGAATGTTACCACCGCCATCATTATATGTAGTTCCTGTGTGATGGTTTATATTCCAATCATTGCCGCGATTATTCCCCACATTATAGGCGGAAATTGTGTTAGTTAAAGTCACATTATCCCCACCACCCCAAAACCCACCGCCTTGACCACCTGCGTAATTATTAGCAATAGTAGTATTGGTAATATTGGTGGGATTAGTACCATTGGCGAAGGTGATTCCACCCCCCAAGCCATCACTTCCATCCGCTGATTCCGCGCGATTTCCAGAAATAGTAGTATTGGTAATTGTCACTGGAGATGTTTCTCCAATCCACAACCCACCACCTTGATTTTCGGAACGATTATTAGCAAAGGTTGTATTGTTAATAGTTAACTCTGCATTACCATGTCGCAGTCCGCCGCCTAGAGCCTGTCCGCGACTACTTTCGACCACCTCATTATTAATAATTTGGCTATTTTCGATGATTACACGGTCAGGAGGATAAGCATATAAGAACAGTCCGCCACCCTGTCCAGCACCTTTATTATCCTCAATTAAACTATTGCTAATCCGAATTTCTCCCCCCACAGGTCCGGGTCCAAAATTCTCTCCTGACGCATTCGCACCATCAGTAAAAATTGCACCACCATAACCCGATGGATCACCCCCTAAATCTCCAGGGGTCGAGTCATTATTCCGAAAAGTTGAACCCTCAACAGTTAAGTCTCCTAACAGGTGATTAATTGCGCCGCCATTAATACCTTTATTGTTGGTAAATGTGCTGTCAATTACTGTCAGAGTTCCGGCGCTTTTCGTGGCGATCGCACCCCCTCCCCGTTCGCTTCCTCCAGCGGTTCCATCATTGCCGTCAAATTGGCTATTAATGATGGTTGTATTACTTCTAAATCCCGTTAAAATACCCCCCGCAAACTCAGCGCGATTATTGTTGACTTGGCTATTTTCTAAGGTTAAAGATGTTCGACTCGCCATGCGGATACCTCCACCCGCGCCATCTTCTCCTTCTCCTGTGGCTAGACCGTCCGCAATAATTAGATTTTGTAAGGTGACTGATGGAGGGATAAAATCAGGACTTATTTGGATGTCAATAACCCTAGTATTTCCGCCACCGCTTAGGGTTAATCCTGACGCAGACTCTCCGTCAACGGTGATGCTTTTGTTAATGACTAATTCTTGACTAAGATTAATGGTTTGACTTGACAAACTGCTATCGAATGTGATAGTATAACCGTCACTGGCATTAGCGATCGCCTCCCGTAAAGAACCAGGTCCAGAATCGTTGTTATTGGTGACGGTAATAGTGCCGAAAGTTCCCCGATAAGAAGCGATCGCTTTTTCCGTCAACGGTAAACTTAACTCGACCGTCGCGGTAGAATATTCCAAATGCCAATAGCCAGCACCGACAATTTCCCCAGAGGCGGCGACTGTTGCTCCGGTAATTTCTGCTAACTGATTGATAAAATTGGTTCCGGTTTCGGCGGCGACCCGACAACCATAAACGAACAAAGTAGCCGTTTCTGATAAAGCCTTTCGCCAACCGTGAAGGCGATCGCTTTTCAGGGTATCGCTATTAACAACCCCACTCCCCAAATATAAACAGCCTGGACTGCCATGGGACAAAATATGAACCTGGGCAATTTTTGCACCCAGGCTGCTATAATGAGATAGCATAGCCCCAATCTGTGCTATCCCATCTTGATGGCGATCGAGAATGATCGCTTCTAAGCCATTTCTCACCCCATCAGCCAAAATTTCGGGATGTTCTAGGTCTGCGTCAATAAAAACTAACCTTTTCGCCGTCTGTAAAGCACCAGTTGCAGATAAGGCTACATTTCGAGACATTGCCATCATAATTCATAATCCATAAAGGTGTAATGGTAGATTCAACCCTGGATTAATGAATTCAGGTTTAATTTGCCAATTCCATTAGTAAAAGAATTGGCACTTCCTTTCAGCCACCAGGAGGAAGCACCAACCCCGTTGACTCACCGCCCAACCTAAAAGAGCGTTAATTGGAATCCTTAATTGAGTTTTAAGGTGTTTCCTGTTGAGTCCTATTCTATAAATAACAGATTTTGATTTAAATCGCCTCAGTATTTTTACTGAACTTTTGAGCGCAATTTGGAGGCTGAGTCCGAGTCAAATCTGGTAATTTACGGTTGTATCAACTTAACAAAAGCCATAGTATATCTGTCAAATAATACCAGGATTATGGGCGATTTTTGCGCCCAGAAAAAGTTACAAAAAAACCGTAGCATGGTGATAATAGCTACGGTTTGGAGAAGTTGGAGAAGTAGTTATACCAGGTTAAAGTCGGTGAGATTAACCGTGGCTATCAACTGGGTACTTAGTTGCGACTAAGAACATTCATTAAGCGCAAAATAAAGATAAACAGGTTGATGTAGGTGAGGTACATGGACAAAGCGGCGGGAATAGGCTGGTCATCACGATAAGTGCGGGGGAGAATATAAAAATCTACCACCGCAGCCCCAGCGAATAGGAAGACACCGAGTCCAGAAATACCAATTTCTAGCCAAGTGGGGGTAAAAACGCCGAAAAACGACAAAATCAACTGGCCAAAAACAGCGATCAGTAGGGCAATAATACCAATTCTGATGGTTTGAGTAAGGGCGATACCATCAGAGTCGGACAGGTTAGACCCAATTTGACGGGCGGCGATAAAAGTGACACCGCAACCGAGAGCAGCAAAACCAATACCAGTAATGCCAACACCTGGAGTTCTCAAGGTGACAAATAACAAGCCACTGAGGGTATATCCGGTGATGAGGCTATAGGTTGCTAACAGGGGGAGGGCCACCTGGTTATTATCGTTAGCGAGAACGCTACTAGCGATAAAAAATAGGGCTAACTGAGCAATCAAAGCCACCCAGAAGGTGGTCATGAAGATGCCCGGGTTGGTGCTGATGATATTCAGACCGGCGAAGGAACCAACAGCAGTGAGAAGCAAACCACCTCCCACAAAGGGGAGGGCATTGGCAATGACGTTAGGGCCTACAAGTTTTTTGCCTTGGGCTTCAGCTATTGCTTGCCGAAAATTACTGGTATTTGCCATAGCAACTCCTAAAAGTTTTGCATTTATCTAGTTTTAGCAAGAAGACCCGCATCATCAGGCAATTGACGACGGGGTGAATGGGGACCCAACACTAAGAATATTGTAATATAAACTACCAGAAAACCAAGTGCCACATAAGATTAGACAAGGGTTGGGAAGCACAGCTTATGCCTGATGAAACCTACCTAAAATCCTGTTCAAACTGTTGTCGGGTAATGGGTTGAGGGATTTCTAAGCCTTCTCCGCCGAGGACTTCTAAGGGTAAGCCATTGACGGAAATCCGTACTGGTGCGAGGGGGTCGAGACTGGTGGCGGTGTAAACTACTTGCCCTAAACGGCCAATCATGGAGGCACTACCGCCGCCTGTGGTGAATTCGGTCGATAGGTCGATCGCGATCGCCCCAGCTTCGGTGGCGGTCACATTTAGTAGTTGAGTACCTGGGGGAATTTCGCTATATTGGTTGGCTTCCTGGGGGCCTGAGAGTAGGCGATCGAAGGCGGCAGCTAGGACGGTATCGGGTTGGGAAGCACTGACGGTGAGGGTGACGGGGTTGGGAACCCAGACAAGTTGGTTATCAGCTTCATCGACCCAGTAAATATTCACGGTTTTTTCGATCGCATCGGTTGTTTCTGGGGGTTCAGGAGATATGATCTGTGGGGGTTGGTCAGTGTCAAAACTCACTCGCCACCAAGTCACGCCAGCGGCGATCGCGGCAAGGAATAGCGCTACCCCAGCAATCATAGCAATATTTTGATGGCGATCGGGTTGTGGCTCTTTCATGACTTCTATCGACAACTGTATTTTTGAGTTTAACTGGCGATCGGGGGTTCTGGCAAATTAATTTGATCGTCGTGGGGATTGAGGCTCTCAAGCCCACCCCACACCCACGGTTACCAGCGATCAATTTCACCAGCTACCAGTGATGAACCGGGGGGCGATCGCTGCCCATTTTTTAATCTTGATCTAAAGTCGGGGTTAGATTTGCTAGAAATTCAAACAATGGGAAACTGAAGCCAAGCGACTGGTTGAAGGCATCGAAGAAACCGAAGCCGAGGAGGATATTATTACCGGGGAATGATATATTCGGCATTTTCCAGGGTGGGAATTTCTCTAGTGATGCCGGAGGGTTGTGGCAGTCGATTAATGGCGATGAGTAGTAATGTGAAAACGGCTACAGTTAAGAAAAAAATATCATTCCATTTTTCGGTATGATGAAAACGACGGCCACAGGCGGAACAAAACTGCTGCTGGGGGTGGTCTGGATGGGCGGTAATGTGGCATTTAGGTCGGCCGTAGTGATCCATTGGGCAGGTCATAATCTTCTCCTGACAAAACGATTATAATTGACATTCGGGGAATGTCTCAAGACCAGCAATTCCCCCTAATGCGATCGAGAGTTAAGCCGGATTAACCAGAGCGCAACATTATCAATTGTTGAGATCACAAAGAGTGGTGAAGTTTCCGTATCGACGATCTGGTAGGGGACGTAAATCAAGTTCAGCGTGGACAGAGATAGGAATAAAACTGCTGTGATTGTCAAATTCATGTTACAGAACCTCCCGAAGGTTGCAAGTGCTTTTAAAGTAGTTATCTTTGACACACCCGACTTTTATGCAGATCGGAAGGAAAAACTTAGGTAGAGTCTCTTCCTGTGGTTGTTGTCGCTTCCCACTTTCCCTACCAAATTCCTCACTCCCTGCATAAAAACTGAAAGTCCTGACCACCACATTGATAGGACCTAAAAAAATGAATAACAGCGATTCTGTACATTTTTCCTATTGGTTTAGTTCATATCATTTAAAGGCGGTAAATTTTCCACAATTTTTACCGTCTCTAAACTCACCCGGACTACCCGTTTCACTAGATACAAGTTTATGAAATCAAGGGTTGGATATGAGAGTCCATTCAAGCCGCCCAATCTCGGCAAAGGGTTTGAGCTTGAGTGATGACGGTTTCAATCGCTTTAGGTTGTTTGTCGGGCGGGTAGCCGTGCTTTCGCAACAATCGTTTGACAGTAGCTCGCATTTTGGCACGCACGGTTTCCCTTTCCGTCCAGTCAATCGTCACACTTTGGCGAATTGCGGTTACGAGTTCGCGAGCAATTTTCTTGAGGGTAGCATCGCCGAGTAGTTTTACCGCACTATCATTGACCTCCAAAGCGTCATAAAAAGCCAGTTCGTCTTCAGTCAAACCCAGTTGTTCTCCCCGTTGGTGAGCCTCACGGATTTGCTGACCTAGGGCAATCAGTTCCTGGAGAACTTGAGTCGATTCAATCGAACGGTTTTGGTAGCGCTTGATGGTGTTCTCGAGCATTTCCGAGAACTGCCGAGACTGCACCACATTCCGGCGCGATCGCGACCGAATCTCATCATTGAGCAGCTTCCTCAAAATCTCTAGGGCCAAGTTCTTCTGAGGGAGTCCGCGTACTTCTTCTAAAAACTGGTCCGAGAGGATGGAAATTTCGGGTTTGTCGAGTCCACCCGTGGCAAAAATATCGATAACCTGGTCAGAGGCGATCGCCCGGGTGACAATTTGCCGCACTGCCGCATCAAGTTCGGCTTTGGTCTTGCTCCCTTCGACCGTATGTTTAGCGAGGGTGGCTTTAATCGCTTGGAAAAAGCCCAAGTCTTCTCGCAGAGCGATCGCCTCATCCTCAGAAGAACATAACGCGAAGGCTTTGGACAGTTCGGTAACCGCTTGAATGTAGCGCTGGATGCCGTTCTCTCCGGCAAACTCGGGACGTAAAATCCAGTCCGTGGCATTCTTCAAAAGGGTCAGCCGTTGCGGTGGGGTGCCGGTCTGAAAACTAGAATAATCGAAGCCGTGGAACATCGCCCCCACAATTTCGTATTTTTCCAGCATGACGGCAACCGCTTGCTCAATGGGGATGCCAGTTTCTGTCCGATCGCCTTCGGTGTAATCTTTGAGCGCATTTTTGAGGTCTTCGGCAATTCCTAGATAGTCCACCACCAGTCCCCCAGGCTTAGAACCAAATACCCGATTCACCCGAGCGATCGCCTGCATCAAGTTATGACCGCGCATCGGTTTATCGATATACATTGTATGCAGGCAAGGCGCATCAAAGCCCGTCAGCCACATATCCCGGACGATGACCAGTTTGAGGGGGTCCTTGGGGTTGCGTAACCGTTTGGCGATCGCATCTCGTGCTTTCTTCGAGCGAATATGGGGCTGGTAACTCGCCGGTTCCGCAGCGTTGCCGGTCATAATCACTTTAATTGCACCCTTGTTATCGTCCTCATCATGCCAGTCAGGACGCAGTGCAACGAGGTGGCTGTAGAGTTCCACACAGATGCGGCGACTCATGCAGACAATCAACCCTTTGCCCTCCATTGCAGCCAGACGGTTCTCGAAGTGCTGGATAATATCCCCGGCAACTTGGGCGAGTCGTTTTTCCGCGCCAACCATCGCCTCCAACTGCGCCCATTTCCGCTTGAGTTGCTGTTTGGTGGATTGCTCCTCGCTTTCGGTCAGTTCTTCAAAGTCAGGGTCAATCCTCGGTTTTTCGCTCTCATCCAGGTTGATTTTGGCGAGTCGGGCTTCATAGTAAAGTTTGACCGTGGCCTGGTCTTCAACGGCGCGGTGAATGTCGTAGATGTCGATATAGTCGCCGAAAATCTGCTTGGTGTTTTTGTCGGTGGCTTCGATGGGAGTGCCGGTAAACCCGATGAATGAAGCGTTGGGCAAGGCATCTCGCAGGTATTTGGCGAAACCGTAGGCGGTATAGGCTCCTTGTTCGCCGGTTTCTTTATCGGTGGTTTTGACGACTCGGGCGCTGAGGCCATACTGGGAGCGGTGGGCTTCGTCAGCGATAAAGATGATGTTCTGCCGATCGCTGAGTTGTTCATATTCTCCCCCTGGGGTGTCTGGGGCAAATTTCTGGATGGTGGTGAAGATGACCCCGCCAGAAGCGACTTGGAGTTTAGCTTTGAGGTCTTGGCAGTCTTCCGCTTGGGTGGGGGTTTGTCGGAGTAGCTTGCTGCATTTGGAGAAAGTACCCAACAGTTGTTGGTCTAGGTCGTTGCGATCGGTCAGGACAACCAGGGTGGGGTTCGCCATTGCCGGATGCTGGATGACTTTTCCAGCATAGAACGCCATAGAGAGGCTTTTGCCGGAGCCTTGGGTGTGCCAGACAACCCCAACTTTGCGATCGCCTTCGGGAGAGGTAGCCTGGACGGTTTCGGCAACGGCTTTATTGACCGCATGATATTGGTGATAGGCTGCCATCTTTTTGATGAGGGTTTCGCCGTCTGTCTCGAAGACGATAAAGTAACGGATTAAATCCAGAAAGCGGGATTTTTCAAACACCCCTCGGATGGTGACTTCCAGTTCGGGGATTCCTTTGGGTGCTATGTCCTCTCCATCGATGGTCCGCCAAGGCATGAAGCGATCGCGGTCCGCTGTCAAAGACCCAATCCGGGCGGTTGTGCCATCGGAAATGACTAGGGCTTCGTTATAGGTGAAGAGGCTGGGGATATCTTTTTTGTAAGTCTGAAGCTGGTTAAAGGCTTTTTCAATGTCAGCGTTTTCGTCTGCGGCATTTTTGAGTTCGAGGACGGCGAGGGGGAGTCCGTTGATGAACACCACCACATCCGGGCGGCGGTTTTGCCGTTCGCTGACGGTAAATTGATTGACGGCTAACCAGTCGTTATTTTCGAGATGGTCCCAGTCAATTAACCGGGCTTGGTCATCTACTGTGCGATCGTCTCGTTGGTAGGCGACGGGGACTCCTTCGATGATGAACTCATGAAAGCGCCGGTTGTTTTCGATGAGGTTTTGGGTGTCTGCGCGCAACACTTGCCGGATTACTTCATCTACTGCGTCATCGGGTAGCTGAGGGTTGATTTGGGCGATCGCACGACGGAGGCGACGGGTCAGGATGACTTCGCCAACGGTTTCTCGTTCCGCGTTGGGTTCCCCTGGGGCAATTTCCGGGCCATGTAGGATAGTGTAACCGAGTTCTTCAAAATAGCAGAGGGCTGCTTCTTCAACTTCTGATTCGGTAAAATTGCTCATTTAATATCTCCGGTTTGCAACTTCTGTTTTTAATTGAGGTTTTTAACCTGCTGCTTTTAAATGGCTAGAAATTTTAAAGTTATTTCCCTTAGTTACAACCTCCTAAACTTGGATATTTTCGGAAAAGCTCTCACTCATTTTGCCCGGGAATCGCTGATTTTTTGACCCAAAATAGTCCTCTAGGTTGACCTGAGAAACTTTCTCTAACAAATTGATAGAGGGCTGCCCATTCAATCAGCAGCCTTTTTGATGCTTCAAGCCGTTTGAGGAAGTGGTTGATAGTGAAGTTGCATCAGTTGATTGACGCTTAAAGTCTCTAAAGCGTAGGTTTTACCCTGAAGGTCTACAAATTCGACCTCAAATACATCGGGTTCGTAAACTTCAATAATCGTACCGACTTGACCTTTATAAAGGTTAAAGTCAGGTAAATTTTCCGTTAGGGCAACGACATCTAAAAGTTTCATCGGGTGTTCTCCTCGTGACTAGGGAATGTAACAGGTAATGAGCCGTGGGAAGTCTTCATTTTGCCTAACCATCCAGATACTTCTAATGATGGCACTTTTACTTTCCCGCGTCATTTCAAAGTCGATCTGGTATTTCTGCCCGTAAATATTGTATTGAGTTGGGATAGCCTCTTCAGCTTTGAGAGCTTGGCGCAGAGCGGCCCGCAGTTCCTCAGCTTCTTCTAACCCAATACCGAGGGCAGATTGAAATACAATGGCTTTGTGCCGACCTTCCGAGTGATTGGGATTAAGTGAATAACCCTCTAATTTTTCAAACGGAATCAGTGCTTGCTCAGGATTGGGCAGTTTCACACCACCTCCTCCAGGACTTTTTCGGCATCTTTGACGCGGATTTCGCCCGATAGGAGTTTGGGGAGGAGGGTATCACGAATAGAGCTTAAAGTTTCAGACTCTTGTTGTGTTTGCTTGATTTTTCTGAAAATGCTTGCAATTCGACATGAAAAAGTATTAAGAATATCTGCGCCAGGATTGAGTATAGGCATTTCCTTAATAATTTTTGAATTAACAGCCTGTGCAATTGAGGAGGTATTACCTAACTGGTTGTAATCGAATTTTTCTAAATAGAGATATAAATACTCGCTAGAAAATGGAGTGTAAACGGGAAGTTTGAAGTGAGCTATTGCTTCATTTGTTACCATTTCACCATCAGTTAATACAACACGACCAATTGTTAATTTGAAACTGAGAAGAACAGTATTGTCTGGAACAATTTTTATACTGAATTTATGCAGAGCATCTGGAATTAAATACTCTTTAGTTTTTCTAATAAATACTCCAGATGCTCCCATGTCACGAATTGATACCCATCTGATATTTTTTAAATTCAGTGAAAACCATGCCTGCTCTTTTCGGGGTGGAGTTTTACCAATTCCAATATTTGCAATACAATTTGCTGCTTGATATGTCCATCCCTTCGGAATCTGACCGAGGGGCGAATCCTCAAACTCATCTGGAAACAGAACCGCCATTTCCGCATCCATGCCTACGGGTTGTCGTCCGTCCATCTTGGCGCGAACGGGGTCGAAGTCGATAAACCAGGATTTGAAGATGGCACGGGCGATCGCCTCCAGCGTCCGGTTCATCTGCTGGTTCAGTTCGATTTTGTCGTCGAGGGTGCCGAGAATGTGGGCGATCGCTTTCTGCTCATCAAGCGGTGGTGGTGGTGGAATTTCAAAATTCCGAATATCAGACATATTGAGATGGGGCACCACAGAACCTTCAGCCCGACAAGTCATTTCGTGGCGCATCTCTGGGGTAAGGAGCAAATAAAGGAGATAGCGAGGGAAAAGTTTCTTCCCATCAGGCCGAATCAGAACAGTACGCTGTCCCAGACAGACCCTTTTGCCACGAGGCACAATACCTACTTCTCCTACGGGAGCCTCACGCGCCAATATCAAATCATTGGGTTGTGGCTCCAGCCTTGCTGTCCATAACTTGTACGTCTCTTCCGAAACAAGATTGGCGTTTTCAAGATCCAATCGTCCATTTTTGATATTGGTTGTACGAATTGAGGGAATGCCAGAGTCTTGAACAGGCGCAGTTTTATGTTCACAATCAACGATTGCCTCACAGAGCTGCGATAATGGTATCCAACTAGACTTAGTTGCCATACCCCAACCCCCGCAAATTCTCGCGAATCACCTTGTTAAACCGCCCCGACTCCTTAAACTGCTCGTTTAACTTCTTCGTCAACGCCTGCATTTACTCACGCCTCCAACTCACTTACTAACAAAATCTTTAACTCGGCTATGCGCTTTAGTTGAGCATCATTCGTCAGAAATGCCTGACAGCCAGCATTTAATGCCGTCGCAATCTGAAAAGCATCTGGTAATTGCAGACGATACCTTGCTCGAATATCAGCAGCAGTTCTAGCAATCTCTGACGTGATATTGACAAAATCAGCCGTATCTTGACCCGTGATAATGTCAATAAACAATTGCTGTTGAGATAAATTACTGTCTCGGAGCGGTAAAATTAAGCATTCAGCCAGTGTCACGGGAGAAGTAACCACACGAATCTGAGCCGCTCTAATCAAATCAAATATTCCGTCCATAATGGCGGAGTAACCGGGATTCATATCGACGTAATAGATAACTGGAGCAGAATCCAGAAACAGCCGATTGACCGATTGAAACGCTTCCTCAATCTTCATGGCCCCTCAAAAAGTCGTTTCTCCCGTTCATCCCACTCCCTCCGTAACTGATTGACCCACTCCTGAGCATCCTGCCCATTTAACAAATTGGGAGCAATGCCACGCAGTTCTTGCCAGCTTCGTTTAGGGTTGTGTTGGGTTAACGTCCGCCGCTTCAGTTGTTCTGTGGCATGGCTAATCACCTCCAACTGTTCTTCGATTGTAAGCTGCTCAATTTCCTGCAACACCTGCTTTAACAATGCACTCATAGCCCCAACCTCCTCAAATTTTCCCGAATTGTTGCTTCTAGTTTGGCGCTTTCCTCAAACGGTGCATCCAACTGCTTTATCAATTCTTTCCTTTTTTTATCATTGATGAATAATGAGAGTATTTCGGCTAATTTCAATATAACTGTGCCGTTCCCAAAGCTCTATAATTTGGCCTAAGTTTTGTTGGAATAAATTTTCTAGGTCATCATTTTTAATATTCCCCGTAGAAACCAGCAAAAGTTTATAAGGCTCAGTTTTGAGCAAAAAAGATTCTACAAAATCAGCATCTTTCGTAATCAAAACCCTCTTTTCTTGCCTTGACACAGCATTCAGAGCAGAGTCAGGGGTAGCATTCTCTTGGGGTAAATCTCTCGGGTGAATGGCATCATAACCCGCATTTTGGAGGAACCGAGCCAGCCGCAGGGGAAGTTGGGCATCGACTAGAAATTTCATAAGACCAGGGTATAAACCCGCTTAACTTGACTTAACCGGGCTGCAAATAGCAGCACCGATAAAATATCAGCTTCTTCCAAATCTTCATAATCCGCCAAAATCTCCCCATGAGTCATACCAGAACTCAGCAGTTCTAGCAAAAATTCCACTGGATAGCGCAACCCTCGGATACAGGGTTTGCCATGACAGATTTCTGGATTAATCGTGATTCGTTCTAACAGAGAATTATCCATGATAAATCGTTCCTCTACTGTTTTCTAGTGTATCAACACCGCTACATCCCGTCAATCAATTTTACACGCTCCGAAGCAGCCAACATTTCCACTTCTACCCTGCGGTGATAATCCTGCACACTGAGCGAGGTTCAGCGGCGATCGTCATAGCCCCTACCTCCAAAGATTTACTTAAACATTCAGCCGGAGCTTTTGGGGTTGAATCTCGGTGATGTTATTAAATCCCCCTTCATATTCCGCCACGACAGCTTGCGTTTCTCTATCAAACTGCAATAAAATATTAATTAAATGCCTAACATTCATTGGCTAATTAAACCTCTAATTGACTAATAACAATAATCTTTAATTCTGTTATCCGCCTTAGTTGCAGGTCGTTAGTCAAAAATGCCTCACAGCCAGCATCTAATGCCGTGGCAATTTGCAGCGAATCTGGTAATTGAAGATTGTATCTTGCCCGTAACTGATACATTTACGCGACATTTATCCGGCTATTGCCTGACAATGCGACGATAGCACTATTACCCGTTAAGGTAAC
>NZ_JBIMLI010000134.1:0-14304 GCF_051859755.1 Limnospira sp. | reverse complement strand
ATATCCGCCCACATTCCCGGAGGAAATCTGATGCACAGCACTCTCTCCCTGCAACTCCCCCCTTCCACCCTTCTCCAAGTCACCCTGGAACAATTCCAGGCGCTCGCCGCCGCCAACCCCGATTTAAGATTGGAACGGACAGCTACAGGAGAATTGATTGTGAACCCACCCGCAGGGAGCGAATCGGGAAAAAGAAATTTTAGCTTGACAACCCAACTGGGAATTTGGGTGGAAGCCCACCCGGAATTGGGGGAAGGGTTCGACTCCTCGACCGGATTTATCCTCCCCAATGGTGCGATCCGTTCCCCTGATGCTTCTTGGGTGAGTCGCCCCCGTTGGGAGGCGCTGACACCCGATATGCGTCGCGGTTTCGCTCCTTTATGTCCTGACTTCGTGGTGGAATTGCGATCGCCTACCGATAGCTTATCCCTACTGCGAGAAAAGATGGGGGAATATTTGGAAAATGGAGCCCGACTGGGATGGTTGATTGACCCCCAAAATCGACGGGTAGAAATCTACCGCCCCGGACAAGAAATCGAAGTTTTGCCGGAGCCCACAGAACTCTCAGGCGGCGATGTCTTGCCGGGATTTGTTTTGAGACTTAATCGGATTTGGGGATGAGAATTGCCTGGCTTTTTAGTAGGGCGATAGCCCCATGTATTTTTTGCCGGGAAAATCACCGTGATTAAGACATAATTTATTTTACAGCAGAATCCGTGAAATCACCATGGTAATTGGTGCATAATCATCACCTCTGTTCCTGAGAGTTGAAATGATACCAGTAAAGATGGTCTGTGAGGGGGTGAAAATTTCCGGGAGGTGATTTCCCAGAAACTTGACGACTGATAGACCAAGTGTAAAGCTATTTAAGGACAAAATCTCAACTAATTATATTCCCAGGAGTTTTTATGCCCTACGATCGCGAAAAACAAGTCGCTATTGATGCGGTACTCGCCGCCTCTCGCCTGTGCGAACAGGTCAGACAAGCCATTCCCCCGGCTATGGAAAAAGGGGATAAAAGCCCCGTAACCGTTGCCGATTTTGGTTCCCAGGCGATTATCTGTAAAGCTATCTCAGAAGCCTTCCCGGATGATCCGATAGTGGGAGAAGAAGATGCTACTACCCTGAAAACCCCGGAAATGGGGAACAACCTAGAGAAAGTCACAGACTATGTTAGGAGTATTATACCCGATGCCACCCCGGAGCAAGTAACTACCTGGATTGATCATGGTAATGGCAGTGTAGGAAAGCGATTCTGGACTCTGGATCCCATTGATGGCACTAAGGGGTTTTTGCGAAAAGACCAATATGCGATCGCACTAGCCCTAATTGAAAACGGGGAGGTTAAACTAGGAATTATGGGGTGTCCGGCTTATGCAATTGATGGAGATACTCCCGGAATGTTGTTTGTGGCTGTGCGGGGGGAAGGGTCGATGAAAATGCCCTTTTCTACGGGAAAATTTACGCCTATTCAGGTGGTGAAAGCTGAAAATACCCAAAATATGCGCTTTGTGGAAAGCGTGGAAGCCGCCCACGGTGATCAGTCTCGCCAAAATGCGATCGCCCAAGCTGCGGGAATTACCGCCCCCTCGGTGCGGATGGACTCCCAAGCTAAATATGGCGTTGTAGCATCAGGACAAGCGGCTTTATATCTGCGTCTTCCTTCCCCTAAATACCCTAATTACCAGGAAAATATTTGGGATCATGCTGCGGGGGCGATCGTCGTTGAAGAAGCCGGAGGTCGCGTCACAGATATGCACGGGAAACCCCTGGATTTTGCTTCTAGCATTAAAATGGTAGACAATCGGGGTATAGTGGTCAGCAGTGGATTGATTCATGATCAGGTTTTAGCTGCCTTGAAATCATAATTAACTGGTGGGGTTTGGGTTGAGGGGAGGCAATTATTAATCATTGTCGGGAGGGTCGGGTGATCCGGTCAGCTTGACCAACAATTATCAACCCGCCCTGATCTTAACCTTACTACTGAGAGGGCTTACTTATTCAAACTTTCAAGAACTGGGTGATAATCGGAATGAGTAAATTTGGAAATAGTCAACGATGGAACAATTAACATGGTACTTAGTCATATAATGTCTAAATTTTCAGCTTGGGGTCGGCGGAATGGTTCCCTATTGGCTTCCCTGCTATTACTGTGGGGTGTAGGTTTACCAGTCATAACCCAGGCTGTTGGCAATAGTTCAGAGTCTAACTCATATCAGATTGCTCGTGTAGATAATAATGCGATCGTGAATCAAAATAACCAATTTGCTATCGACCTATACAACCAACTTCAAAGGGAAATATCAGGGAATTTATTTTTCTCACCCTATAGCCTTTCTACTGCTATGGCTATGACCTATGAAGGGTCACGAAATCAAACGGCTATCCAAATATCCCAGGTTTTCCATTTCCCTCAGCCTCCTGGTAGTTTATACCCGGAATTTACCAGTCTGCTTAATGATATTAAAAGCCGCAACTCTTCCCAACTATACTTAGTTAATCGTCTGTGGGGACAGTCTGGCTATAGGTTTCAGGAACCTTTTTTACAAATTACCAAAAATCATTATAATGCACAGTTAAATCAAGTGGATTTTATGGGGGATCATGAAAAATCCCGCCAAATTATTAATGATTGGGTAAGCCAAGAAACTAACCACAAAATTACTGACCTAATCCCACCGGGAATTTTAGATAGATTAACCCGACTGATTCTGACCAATGCCGTTTATTTTTCGGGAGACTGGTTATCACCTTTTCCCGAGAAATATACTCAAGATGGCATCTTTAATTTACCATCAGGAGAAACTATTTCGGTGCCGATGATGCACCATCCTAATGTATCTATTAGTTATCATAGTTTACCGGAAGTTCAGATAATTGAACTTCCCTATTCGGATGGCAATTTATCAATGATAATTCTGCTACCGGCGGAAGGAACTGACCTGCCGACTTTCGCACAAAATATGACGATCGCCAATTTCCAAAACTGGCTGCACAGGCTGGAATATGTGAACCTAGAAATATGGCTACCCAAGTTTAATTTTAGCTCATCGTTTAATCTCAAGTCAACCCTCAGTTATATGGGTATGGAATCAGCTTTTACGGAAACTGCTGATTTTTCTGGTATCAGTTCCGAAAAACCATTTTTTTTATATGATGTGGTGCATCAAGCCTTTGTCAATGTCGATGAAAAAGGCACAGAAGCATCAGCCGCCACTGGGGTAATCGTCGGAAGTAGAAGTTCCATCCGCGATCGCATTCATATTAATCGACCATTTATGTTTATAATTAGAGAGTTGGACAGTGGCACTATATTATTTATGGGGTCTGTGGTCAATCCATTAGAACAGTGAAAGGGTGAACAGTTCACTGTTATTGTTCAGCCTAGGGCCGTTATCGGGCATCACCGTGAGAGTTAGTCCACCAGGCTGAAATTGGGGATTTTTCCCAAATTTCAACTGAATTTTTGGCAATTGTTTCAAAGATAACTGACCGATTGCCAAATCTCAAGATACAATTTCTTGTGATAGACTCTAATCTTGCTGTATCAAATTTTGCTATGACTGAGCCAATCAACGAGTCCAATGAGAGTTTACCCCGGGAATTTCGAGTCAATCAACTTAGGAATCTCATAGAAACCCTGCATATTGCCGACGAAATTGCTAGTAAAGGCTATTTGATCAGTAGTTCAGAACTTGCTGATTTAATGGATATTAACGCTAGTGCGGTCACCAGTCGCGGCGATAACTGGGCGTGGCGAAATTGGGAAGTTTCCCGGGTTAGACGGGAAGGCAATCAAATCCTCTGGCAATTGGAGAGGGTTGATTAGCCAACGCGGTAATTTATTATTATTGTTCATTGTTCGCGGCAAGTTATTGATGCTTTGAGCAATGAACATTAGTGATAATTACGACTGAGTTTCACGGGGTAAACTGCGGGAATGGGGATAGCGATCGCTGATAAATTTTGTCGCCTCCACAGTATCCGATATTATACCATCTAAGGTAGCATTTAGCAAGTCATTTAACATAACTTGAAATTTGGGTCCAGGTTTATATCCCAACTTTTTCAAATCATTACCATTGAGAATAGGTTTAGCATTCCACCAATGATTTAAATATCTCCAAATTTGCTTTCTCACCCACCGAGGCGAATGGGAAGCAATTAAAATCAACATGGGCAAATCGTAGGGTTCAAACACCCGAAAATAATCGCTAGGCTGCTGACAATTTGGCAATAAATCCGCCACTCGAGTTTGAGCATTTTCCAAGTTTAATAAACGGTCTACTTGCTGAGAATTAAACTGAAAAATATCGGCAACTTCCCGGCGATATTCGGGAGACAAAGCGGCGATTAACACATCGAGGCGAATTTGCCAATGGGCGAGAGTGTGGTTAGGGTCAAACCGTTTTAAACAGCGGTCTACGGTTCTAATTTGCCGCCAGAGAAGCTGATTTAACTCCAAAGTAGGATGAATACAGCGCAGGGCTTTTAACTCCCCTAATAAATGTAAAGCTGGTTGCCAATAGGGGGCTTGCAGGATATATTTTAACTCACTTTTTAGCCTAGCTTCCAAAGCCGGAATTTTGGCAGAATTGCGTTGTTGTCGTTGGCGGTCATAAATACCACTATTAATGGCATAATCGACATATTCTTTAGTGTGATGTTCCAGACTAAAACCCAGTCTCACGGCAAATCTGACGGCGCGATAAATGCGGGTAGGATCCTCAATAAAACTATGAGGATGCAATACCCTAATTTCTCGTAATTCCAAATCTTTAACCCCCCCAAAAAAGTCTAATAATTCCCCGGAGTTAGGTTCGTTTAATCTCAAAGCTAAAGCATTAATAGTAAAATCGCGACGGTAGAGGTCTTGACGAATAGAACTTGCTTCGACTTCCGGGTTAGCCGCCGGATAGGGATAAAACTCGGTTCTAGCAGTAGCAATATCAATCCAAAGGGAGTTTAAAACGGGGTGATTATGCCACAATAAGGCGGCGGTTTGAAATTGACCATGCACTTCTAGTCGCGCTTGTGGGTAATATTCTTGTAGCGATCGCGCTAGCTCCACAGCGGGAGAAATGGTCATAGTTGCCTCATCTGAGATATTATTGGTAGAATTGTGATAGCAACCATCAACCACCAAATCAATATCATGTAATAATAGATTGTCGGTAGATTCAGCTAACAATAAATCTCGCACTCCCCCACCGACTAGATAAATTTGCCAACCTCGCTGTTGACTAAGTTCGGCAATTTTGGCTAAAATTTGCCAAAGTTCGGGGGCTAAACGTTCTTGTAAAAGTTCATCAACGGTACTACAAGTAGAACCGGGAATACAACCTCGGCGGGGGGTAGGTTTGGGTAGACAATGCTGTTGATAAAGTAACCTTAAAACATCGGTGCGGGTGACAATTCCGACTAAATTGCCATTCTCTAAAACGGGTAACCGACCAATATCATAAGTTACCATAATTGACTCAATTTCCGGTAGTGAAGTATCCGGGGTAATTGTCCGCAGTTGGGGAGTCATATAACCTTTAACTGGCGAATGGTTGAAACCATGATGTAAGGCGATATCGATATCACGACGGGAGATAATCCCCACCAGTTGATGGTTATCGTCCAAAACAGATAGCCCTGAATGACCATAACGTAGTAGTATACGGTGAGCCTCCCCGACGCTGGTTTCGGGGCGAATAGTGCGTACTGGGGAAGACATTAATTCCCTAGCGGTAGGTGATGGGGGAATTTGTGCCTTAAAATTAGTTACCAGAGTTTCTAAGGTAGACTGCGGATCGACATCTCGTAAAGTGACGGAAGCGGCGCGGGGATGACCACCACCACCGAGGGGATGAAATAGACGGTTGAGGTCGGTTTGATCAATGCGCGATCGCCCAATAATAGTTAATCGTTTCTCCCCACCACTACGGACTCGATATTGATTAGCTAGTAATAATCCATCGCTTTCGGTCAGGTCTAATAATTCGGAGGTTAAACTAGACAGACCTGGTACATAATCATCAGTTTCCAATAATACCCAGGATATGGTGTGACCTTTGACAGTTGATTGATGTAGAGTTTCTAAAGCTGTGGTTAATAAGTCCTGTAGGGTAGGGGATAAGCCGGGTTCTACATATTCGGTGATCGCAGATAAACTGAGATTTTGTTCCATTAACCAAGCTAAGGCGATCGCATCCCGTGGAGTAGAATGGTCAAAGGTTAGCGATCCGGTATCCACATGAATACCTAAAGCCATGACTGTGGCTTCTGCTGGTCGGGGAACCACAGGGTTAGCCATGGCTCGCAAATGCTCTACAATCAAAGTAGTAGTCGCCCCCACCGCTTCAATTTGAGTCCAGGTAGCGGGGATATCTAATTTTAGGTGAGGGTGATGGTCATACAACCGGATTTCCAAATTCGGTAAGTCTAACCATTCGGCTGCTTTCCCTAAGCGATCGCGATTTTGGGTATCCACCACCGACAATTTACAGATCCGGTCAGGATTAACCGATCGCCTTTCAATCAATGGAAACTCATCTCGATACAAAGCCAAAAAATCCCGCACGGCTGGATGAGATCCCCCCGTCAGCACTATTCTACTACCTGGATACAGGCAAGTTAAACCTACCGCCGCCCCCAAGGAGTCAAAATCTGCTGTGGTATGACATAGAATCAAGTGCATATCAGGTATTTTTTGGACTTTACACCTATTTTATCTCGATCCTTGACACTCTCTAAGATCCATCCACTAATATTGTTGGGTTCAGTCCTCATACTGATCTGCTATTGGGCGATCGCACTGATTTGAATACTATTGTCTGTAGACTCAGGGTATCTGTAGCTGACATAATTTCAGTATGACAGAGATTAACAAGGCTTTAGGTCAAGTTCTGATTAAGTACAGAACACTAGCAAAGATTTCCCAAGAAGAACTCGCGGACAGAGCAGGTATACATCGTACCTATGTCAGCCAGATAGAACGTGGTTTAAAATCACCCACTTTGTCTGTCTTGTTTCGGATTTCCCAATCTCTAAACACTACTGCTAGTGTTTTGATAGCTGAAGTTGAACGAGCATTATATGACATACATTATTAATCCTAATTTCCATATTTTGGGGGGATTTGAAGTCAATGCTAGACATATAGATTCAGCACTGTCCCAAACAAATCAATTCCTAGAAACTATTCCGGCGGCTGTTTATAAAAATATTGATTATAAAACTACAAGTTCGATTGTTGGTTCCATGTTTTGCCAGTCTATAGCCGAAGTAACAGAAGCGATCGTTAACCCCATATAGAAAGGACATCCCGATCTTATCCCCAAGGGAAGTGAAAACTCGCCGGAGGAAGAATTGCGTAATTATCCTGTGGGTTTAGAGGTGAAGTGTACTATTGGAAATATAACTAAAGGTGCAAATCTCAGAGCCGGACAACCAAGAATCAATGCTTTAGAGGGAATTACCTGGCAAGCTCATCATCAAGAAGTAAAAGAGTTATTGGGATTAGTTTGGGATTTTGTCCTCAATGAAAAGGATTTTAACTATCCCAAAGTTACGGCTATCTTTTATGCTAATAATCTGACTCAAGATGATTGGGGAAATATTAGTGGGACACGAGGTAGAAACACTAAAGTAACGGGGATGAAAGTAAGTGGTAAACAGAAAATGGCAGCAGGTTGGGTAGCCTTAATTGATGACTATCTATATAAACAGGTTTATCAGATGATTATGAAATTTTCGATTTAGCTAAAAGCTGAGGGTCACTATCGGAACGATAGTAGATCATTTCCTTGCTAGTTTTTCCGGCTACACCTTTTAAGTATAGCAATGGCTTGAACGGTAGATAATCACCACAATGACCTTCACAAAATATAACTTCTCCCTTCCTATTCTTAGACCATGTGGCTAGTTTTTGATAATCAATGAGTTTACTTCCATAGCGATAACCTTCCCCAGAAGCGTCTTTATAGGGTGGGTCAATAAACCAAGTTGCTTCTATATCGGGGGCTAATGTATAATCTCCACAGATAATCTTCCAGTGCTTAATCTTAAATAAGTTTTCGCACATATATCTTTTGCTAATCTGCCAATTTCTAGCTAGAACCGCAGTCACTTTAATAGTTTTATAGTGAAATGCCATTTTCGTGGCTGCATGAATAATATGAAGAAATTCGGAACTCTTTTCGCCGATTTCTAAGTCAGGTAAATTGTTGATTACTTGGGGCGTTGCTTCTTCAATTAACCATTTCCAAATCTCGGAGACGCTCTCATCTTTTCTACTAAAAAAACATCTTTTTGCCAGTTTTCTCGGTACAATGAATAAGCTGCCGAACCGGCAAAAGGTTCCACGATCGCCTCAAAATTAGGAGAAGGATAATGCTTTGCTATTTGCTTTTTTCGGCCGTAGTAGTAGAACATAAGTGCCTAAGTTTAGCTATAAAAAATCCATCCATTTGGTGACGATGGGGCCATATTTTCAGCCAACCTTCCTTAGTCGGTTCCACCGGAAGATCTATATTAGGAACCTCTACACGCCAGGTGGGATGACGACTTAAAAAAGATGCGATCGCCCATTCATTTTCCTGGGGGTGTAAAGTACAAGTGGCATAAACTAACACCCCTCCCGGCTTCACCCAATGACTGACCATCTCTAATAATTCTGCCTGAAGTTGAGACAATTGCCGAATCTGATCGGGAGTTTGTCGCCAACGCGCATCAGACCGCCGATGCAAGGTCCCACCACCAGAACAAGGTGCATCTAATAGTACGCGATCGGCTGTATTATTATATTGTGGAAAATGACGACTATCTCCCACTTCCACCTGAATCGATCGCAACTTGAGGCGCTTAATATTCTGTTGTAAAGGTTTTAGCCGTCCCGGGGAGCGATCAATAGCAATAATTTTACCATTATCCCCCATCAGTTCTGCGATATGGGTAGTTTTTCCGCCGGGGGCGGCGCAGGCATCAATTATAATTTCCCCAGGCTGAGGATCTACCACATATCCTACCAGTTGGGCGGATGCGTCCTGAACCGTCCACCAACCTTGATCATATCCCGGTAAATTGGCGATCGCCCCCACACCATAAGATAATCGCCAACCCTGGGGAAGTTTGGGAATAGGCGATCCGATGATTTCCCGTTGTTGAAAGGCTGTTTCCACCGTTTCCAACGTAGTCGAGAGGGGGTTAATCCTTAAATCTAAACTAGGGGACTGATTAAACCAGTCACAGAGTTGTTCAGTTTGAGACTCCCCCAACTCCTCCAACCAGAATTTGATCATCGAGTCGGGGAAACTGTGGAGAATACCCAGCCGAGAAACGGGATTTTCCGGTAACTGCAAAATTGACTCGAGGGAATTTCCCGCCTCCAACAGGCGCAAATACTGACGTAGGAGACCATTAACAAACCCGCCTAAACCTGATAAGTGGTTGACTTTGGTTAGGTCTACAGTGGTATTCACCGCCGCCGACGGGGGAATATTCGTGCTAAAGGAGAGTTGATATAATCCTAAATGCAGAATAATTCTCAGATCTGGCGGCTGTTGGTGGGCGGGTTTTTTGGCTAGGCGATCAATAATTGCATCGAGGGTTCGCCTGCGTCGGGTACAACCGTAAACTAATTCTGTTCCCAGGCGGCGATCGGCATCTTTGAGATCAGCCTGACGCAACTTTTCATCTAAAACTAGATCAGCAAATGCGCCCCGTCGTTGAATGTCTCGGAGGGTGACAAAAGCTAATTGGCGAGGATTATCAGTCACAGCAGACTCGATTTTTGTACAAAAGGGGGCTATTGAGGGCTGGCATCATGGAAAAGCGATCGCACTTTACCAACTCTTCCAGAATTGTATCAAAAATCATCGGATTTTTCTAGCCGCTCAATTCCAAAGCACATATACAACTTTCCTGGTGTAGCCACTGTTCCCCCACTTGTTTCATGGCCAAAATTACAGGTTTTAGTTCCCGACCTTTAGCAGTTAGAGAATATTCCACATGGGGAGGGATTTCTGGGTAAACGGTACGGATTAATAAGCCATACTTTTCTAACTCTCTCAATCGGATAGTCAGGGTCTTTGTGCTGATACCTGGTAAGGCTTCAATCAATTCATGGGTTCTCATGTCGCCTCGGAATAACTCCCGCAAAATTTGGACTGACCATTTGCTACCAATGATATCCATTAAAAACTGAATGGGACAAATGATCTCAGCGCACTGTTCCCGTCCATAGGGGGCAACGGATTCGTAATATTTCTTAACTTTCATTTTAAGCTCCTGATCCGCTTAATCTTTTTTAAGAATAACCTATATTCCAGACAATTCACCATAATTTTAGTCTGGTAACTATGGCTGAGGGTGATCAGGAGATGTCGTTTTATGAGAAAAGACATATAATAAAAGTAGCCACCAAAAAAATAACGTTTAATCGTTCACCTAGATAAGAAATCCCTGAAAACCGGTTTTCTGTGACCGCATAAAATTGGGGATCAAGGTAAAAACCATTTTCAATAACTGCCTAAAACTCGTAACCCAGGAGGATTAAGGGTTTCCATCCCGTCCTTCATTTGTTTCTGATTAAATTTGATAAACCGGAAGCCGCCAACTTGATGACGGCCACTTTAATTTGGAGTGTTTCAGCCCATGTTAAAACTATTTGCCAATAAAAAAGCCCAGATTAAGCAAAACAAAACTCTGATTTTATGGTTTGAAGATGTGCGACTTGCTGACCTTCCCCTAGTGGGTGGTAAAAATGCTTCCCTAGGGGAGATGATTCAACAACTGGAATTGCGGGGAATTAATGTTCCCCAGGGTTTTGCGATCACCGCCGAAGCCTATCGCTATTTTATTGAATATGGCGGTTTGGAAAGTGAGTTGCGATGGTTATTGGCTGGTCTGGATATTGAAGATATTAAAAACCTGCGCCAGCGGGGGAAAGAAGCCCGATCGCTAATTGTTAATACCTTGTTACCCCCCGATCTTGAACAGGCGATCGCCATAGCCTATAAACAACTGTGCGACCTATATGGTAATGAAACAGATGTAGCAGTGCGATCGTCAGCCACCGCTGAAGATCTCCCATCAGCCAGCTTTGCGGGACAACAGGAAACCTATTTAAATATTCACGGTATCAAGGGAATTTTAGAAGCGACCCGCAAATGTTTCGCCTCCCTATTCACCGATCGCGCTATTTCTTACCGTAGCCTCCAAGGTTTCGATCATTTTGATGTAGCCCTATCTATTGGCGTACAAAAAATGGTGCGATCGGACCTAGCCACTTCCGGGGTAATGTTCTCAATTGATACAGAAACCGGATTCAAAAATGCCGTCATCATTACCGCCGCCTATGGCTTAGGGGAAACCATAGTCCAAGGGACTGTCAACCCTGATGAATTCATGGTATTTAAACCCATGTTGCGGGAGGGTTTTCGACCCATTATCGCCAAGCGTCTGGGTAGTAAAGCCGTGAAAATGGTTTACGATCGCCAGGAAGCTACCCGCCTTATTCCCGTCCCAGAAACCGAAAAACAAAAATTTGCCCTAAGTGATGAGGAAATTCTCAAGCTGGCTAAATGGGCGCAAATTATCGAAGATCACTATAACCAAATTCGGGGCTGTTATTCCCCCATGGACATTGAATGGGCGAAAGACGGCCAAACTGGGGAATTATTTATTGTCCAGGCGCGTCCCGAAACAGTCCAATCTCAAAAGTCCGATCGCATTTGGCAACAATATCACCTCCAAGGTACAGCAGAAGTCTTAGTCGAGGGTCGCGCTGTAGGCGATCGTATTGGTCAAGGTAAAACCCGCGTTTTGCTTAATGTCCAGCGCATTCATGAATTTAAACCCGGCGAAATTTTAGTTACCCAAAAAACAGACCCCGACTGGGAACCAATTATGAAAAAAGCCTCCGCCATTATTACCAACTCCGGCGGTCGCACCTGTCATGCGGCGATTATTGCGCGAGAAATGGGCATTCCCGCCATTGTCGGCTGTGGTAATGCTACCGATATCTTACGCACCGGTCAAGCCGTAACCGTTTCCTGCGCCGAAGGCGAAGTCGGTAAAGTCTATCAGGGTTTAGTACCTTTTGCGATCGCCAAAACCGTATTAGACGATTTACCCAAAACCCGCACCCAAATTTTACTCAATATTGGCAACCCAGCCGAAGCCTTTAGCCTTGCTTCTCAACCCTGTGACGGCGTAGGACTAGCGCGACTAGAATTTATCATTGCTAATCAGATCCGAGTCCATCCCCTCGCCTTAATTAACTTTTACCAACTCCAAGATGAAACCGCGCGCCAGGAAATTGACAGACTCACCGCCGGATTTAATAGCAAACCCGACTATTTTGTTAGTCAACTCGCCCAAGGAATTGGCACTATTGCTGCTGCTTTTTATCCCAAACCCGTCATTGTACGCATGAGTGATTTAAAAAGTAACGAATACGCCAATTTGCTGGGAGGGCGACAATTTGAACCCCTCGAAGAAAACCCCATGATTGGTTGGCGGGGTGCGTCTCGGTATACTGACCCCAAATATCGCCCAGCCTTCGCCTTGGAATGTCAAGCGATCAAGCGGGTTCGCGATGAAATGGGATTAGCTAATGTCATTCCCATGATTCCTTTCTGTCGCACCCCCGAAGAGGGTCAGCAGGTCTTAGCAGAAATGGCAAAACATGGCTTAAAACGCGGCGAAAATAGTCTGCAAGTTTATGTCATGTGTGAGTTACCCAGCAATGTTTTATTGGCTGATAAATTTTGCCAGGTGTTTGATGGTTTTTCTATCGGTTCCAATGATTTAACTCAGTTAACTCTCGGTTTAGATCGTGATTACGGACTGGTAGCCCACATTTTTGATGAACGCGACGAAGCCGTTAAACGCATGATTAAAATGGTCATTCAAACGGCGAAACGTTACGATCGCAAGATTGGTATTTGTGGTCAAGCCCCCAGTGATTATCCTGAATTTATCCGATTTTTGGTAAACTTAGGGATTGATTCAATTAGCCTCAACCCTGATTCTCTACTCAAGACCCTACTAGAGGTCGCCAAAATCGAGAAATAGGAGATCTGATTTCAGTTCAATATAGCAGTTTATCCTTTATCCTAACCCTCTCCTCCTTCTATGGCTCCCTATACCACAGGGACAGAGGGGTGTGAGGGAGTTTTTATGAGCGATTATTTATACCCCCCTGGGGGGGATATCCCCCCCAAAAATCTCCGTATTTTCACTAAAAAATTTGCATAATCTTTATAAAACAAATAAATTATTTAAAGATTTGGTAAAGATTGCCAATTTGGCTGGACAAAGAACTGATAACTTTTCCATAATAGAGTCATCAGCTAAAAAGTTATGAATCTTCCAGGACTCGCATCTTACTGAACTGCTATCTTAAAACTTACGGAGACCAACCCCCATGAAATCCACAATCCTTGCAGCATTTACAGCCGTCACAACTACCCTAGCCGTTGCTGGTTCCGCTGCTGCATTCACTATTCAACGAGCCGATGAACACTTTCAAGGGCTGATTAACTCCGGTGTTTTTAATGACTATATCCACACCGAATATCAAGCCCTAGACCCCTCATTTGTTTCTAGTCGTCAGCTAGATTTGAGTAAACTAACATTAGATTTCAACCATGAAGTGAAAGTGCATTTCCTCAGTGAGGGTGCATGGTATCGCAACCAGTTAGGTGTTTCTGCTACAGGCGCTACCACCATATCAGACACTATTCTATTTGATGATATTGTCTGCCTAACTAGCAGTTGCTCAACTCATATCGGTTATCGAAATTCTGGCAACGACCCAACCGCTAATGCTTTACAAGCAGGTGATTTTGTCAGCTTGGGTACAGTTAACGGAGGAACTACCCTAGACTTTTTCCTAAATTCCGATGGTTATGGACGCAGCAACCCCACTCGTTTATATGTTGACTCCAGCCGGAACAGAAATGGATTCCAACAAGTGATGGCCTATGAACAATCTGGCTATCTGGTGTTAGCTTTTGAAGATATCGTCGGTGGTGGTGACAGAGACTATAATGACGTTGTGTTTGCCCTTGATATCGGCAAGAAAAATATGAATGCCATCAGAGGTGTGCAAGTTCCTGAACCTACTATGGTGTTAGGACTCCTAGCAGTTGGCGCGGCTTTCTCCCTTGTCAGTCGCAAAGGTGAACAAAAGTCTTAGGCGCGAATTTAACTCGGAAATATTGTCCATATCTCCTGTTATAGCATTAGTCAAGGTGGTTAGGACGCAGCTTTGAGAACGGAATCCATGGCATCATGGAGAGAATCAAACTG
>NZ_JBIMLI010000133.1:0-14374 GCF_051859755.1 Limnospira sp. | reverse complement strand
TTGTTGACTGAGTAATCATCCTATTGACAGAATTATTTTCCTGTGCTAGGACTAGATTGTGAGTAATATCTGAGTAACTAGGTATAGTTATCGGGTTAAGTAAATCCCGGTTATTCCTACCAGCATTAGGTCAGTTAATAGTGGGCAGAGTCGGACTCGAACCGACATGACCGAAGTCGCCACATTTTGAGTGTGGTGCGTCTACCAATTTCGCCATCCGCCCGAATTGGTTACTTTGTTATTATACACGATTTTTCCAGATTGCAACAAAAAATTATAATCTGGGCTACTGGCCCAGCGATAGATTTCTCTGGCCCTTAGTACAGGTAGAGGATGGGTGAGTTGAGCGGTTTGGGCTTGTTTAAGTAACTCTCCCAACTCATCACTACTCATTTGATCATAGGCGATCGCTTGTTCAAGAAAAGCATCCAAATTAAGTTGAGGGGCTAAAGTTGGGGAACCCCCGGACAACTTCATCAAAACCGACATCACCACTCTAGGGTCTTGGGTAGCCAACAATGCAGCGCGATCGCAAGTAAACTCAGCACAGCGGACCCATTCAAGAATCTGAGTTTGTAGGGACTGAACCAAAAGCGCACCCAAAGTAGAGAATTGACCCGCCGCCAAAATAATCAAATTCGCCAAAGTCAGATAAACACCATGCTCACACTTGAGATGTCCCAACTCATGACCAATCACGGCTTGAATTTCTTCAGGAGTCAACAAATCCACTAAAGAGGTATGTAGGACAATAAAAGGCTGTTTTCCCCGCATAGCCAAAGTGTAAGCATTAGGGACTGGGGAAGACCTAACATAAAGCTGTGGCGGTTCCAAGTCCAAAGTCTGACAAGCGGACAACAAGAGATTATGGAGATATGGAAGCTGTTTTTCACCGACGAGAACACTCGAAGCAATATTTTCCAAATAGAAAAACTGCTCACCGACGGAACCGAGCAACTGACGGACGATCACATCTAAACCGGGAATTTGCTTTAAAGCATTAGTGGCTTGTAAATCAAGGGGATGGCGGAAATGATCTGCTTTCAGACCAATGAGAGGATTAGGAGACAAAGCCATAGTATTCAATCAAACATTGGGGAAATACAACAAGGGGCGGGTTAGCAACACCTAGGGAGTACCTTGAGGTTAGCTATAATGCCCCTATAGTTAATTATTAGCCTAGTTTACTTATCTTTGGCAGAAGAATTTTCCGATTCCGGTAGTGGCTCTATACGTTCTATCCGAGCGCCTAAATCTTTCAACTTGAGATCGATGCGTTCATAACCGCGATCGAGATGTTGTAAATCGGAAATAGTAGTTTCACCCTCAGCGGCTAAAGCAGCCAATACTAAGGCGGCTCCGGCTCTTAGGTCTGTAGCCCTGACTGGCGCACCAGATAAAATAGGAACACCACTAACGATCGCCGTATTACCCTTCATGCGGATATCAGCGCCCATGCGAATCAATTCCGCCACATGGTGTAGACGGTTTTCAAAAACAGTTTCAGTAATCAGACTATTACCCTTGCTCAGAGTTAGCAAAGACATAAAAGGGGCCTGCATATCCGTAGGGAAACCAGGATAGGGTAGGGTTTCAATATCTGTGGGTAGGATTTCCTGACCGGGAATAATCCGAATCACTTGATTATCTTCGGCGACAATAGTTGAGCCAGTTTTCCGTAACTTAGCAATCACGGCGGTGAGATGATCTGGAATAACCGGAGCCAGGGTTAGTTCAGAGCCAGTAATGGCTGCGGCCAATAAAAAAGTCCCCGCCTCAATGCGATCGGGGATGATAGAATAATCCACCGAGTGCAGATGGCTAACTCCAGAGATGACTAATTTCTTAGTTCCCGCGCCCTCAATTTTCGCGCCCATAGCCCGGCAGAAATTAGCCAGATCAATAACTTCGGGTTCTTGAGCCGCGTTATCAATAATGGTTTCCCCGTCTGCTAACACTGCAGCCATCATCAGGGTTTCGGTGGCTCCCACACTGGGATAATCCAGATAAATCTTAGCGCCTTTGAGACGGCGATCGCTCCCAGTCACGTATGCTTCAACGATCCCATGATCAATTTGCACATGAGCGCCCATCGCCCGTAGTCCCTGAACATGGAGATCCACAGGTCTAGCACCGATAGCGCATCCCCCCGGTAAGGGAACCTTAGCTATCCCTAATCGCGCCAAAAGCGGTCCGATAATAAAGAAACTAGCTCGAAGCTGACTAACTAACTCATAGGGTGCTTCAGAGTGAGTAAGTTCTCTAGCATTGATATCAATAACACTACCATCTCGTTTGAGGTCTACCCCCACAGCCGATAGAATTTGCCCCATAGTGCCGACATCAACCAATGACGGAACATTCCGTAGCCGACAGTCTTCCGAACACAGTAGAGCGCCAGCCATGATGACTAGCGCCGCATTTTTAGCACCGCTAATAGCTACCTGTCCTTTCAGGGAAGAGCGGCCCGCTATTTTGATAATAGGCTGATCGGCATCAGAGGCCGTAGAAACGTTAGACGAATTGAGAGTGAGTGTAATGGGTCTACCCTCCAAAATTGGGTTTTGACTGTGCATTGGTGGTTAATTTTTTTGTTCTGATTCTACCCGAAAGATTCTAAATGTCTAGGGGTAAAACAGGAAACGCCGGATCGGTATGGGGTGAAACCCCTATCAGAAAAGGATTTGAGACCATAAGGAAAACAGTATTTAAGTGGGGTGCCAATTTACCGCCACCCTACAGACCAGGTAAAGATATCCCGGCGCGGGAGAGTTGATCTATTGGGTGATTCGGTAGGCGATCGCAGTCTGATGATTATGGTTCCTGTTTGGTGGTGCGGGAAATGATACCCTAGATGGTGGAGAGCGTTTGCGGTTCAGCCATTATCACAAAATTAAGGTTCAGGTAAGATGCAAATTGGTGTCCCCAAAGAAGTTAAAGATCAGGAATTTCGGGTGGGATTAAGCCCCAGTAGTGTCCGAGTCTGTTGTGAAAAAGGCCATCAGGTTTTTGTAGAAACAGAAGCCGGGGTGGGGGCGGGATTTTCTGACCAGGACTATCTCGAAGCAGGCGCTGAGGTGGTTTCCTCACCCACAGAAGCCTGGAATCGTGAATTGGTGGTCAAGGTCAAAGAACCCCTACCCTCAGAATATCCCTTTATTCAGAAGGGACAACTTCTATTCACTTATTTACATCTGGCGGCGACTAGGGAATTGACGGAACACCTTATTAATAGTGGGGTGAATGCGATCGCCTACGAATCAGTAGAATTATCAGACCGACGCTTACCACTACTCACTCCCATGAGTATCATTGCGGGTCGCCTTTCCGTACAGTTTGGAGCCAGATATCTGGAACGCCAACAAGGGGGGCGCGGCGTTCTCCTGGGTGGTTTCCCCGGTGTCAAATCCGGTCACGTCGTGATTTTGGGTGGTGGTATCGTCGGCACCGAAGCCGCCCGCATTGCCGTGGGTATGGGCGCTATGGTCACAATTATTGATATTAATGTCGATCGCCTCTCCTATTTGGAAACTTTGTTTGGTTCCCGGGTAGAATTGCTTTACAGTAATTCAGCCCACATTGAGGCTACTGTTCCCCAGGCTGATTTACTCATTGGTGCGGTCTTGGTTCCAGGTTTTCGGACCCCGATTTTAGTTTCCCGTGAATTGGTCGCTAAAATGCGCCCCGGTTCTGTATTAGTTGACGTGGCGGTTGACCAAGGCGGTTGTATTGAAACTCTCCGACCTACTTCTCACAGTCAACCCACTTATATTGAGTATGGCGTGGTTCATTATGGCGTTCCCAATATGCCGGGGGCTGTACCCAGTACCGCTACCCAAGCCTTAAATAATAGCACCTTGCCTTATGTTCTCAAATTAGGCGATCGAGGACTTCGCGCTTTAGCTGAAGATGCCGCTTTAGCTAAGGGGTTAAATGTCGAAAATCACCAACTTGTTCATCCTGCTGTTAGGGAAGTTTTCCCGGATTTGGCTTAGGCGTGCCATTCTCCATGTACCGACCCGCTAGGGTCGGCTTCCCAGAATCACTGTTGATTTTTTATTCAAAAAAAATTTGTTCGGCCCATCCTGCGCGGAGGGTTGACAACAGCCGGGAACTTGTGGTAGGATATTGACATACAGTTTAATAATAAGAATATGTACTTAAATTTGAAAAAAGTCACTATTCCCATTATCTAAAGTATAGCCGGGAGCGCCACCAAAAGCAACCCCTCCCCCCGAAAAAAAATTTTTTGCAACATTTCTTAATTTTTTGTAACAAAAGTTAACACAAAGTTATTGACGCATATTGCGCTTGAGTTGTTCGAGTTCCTCATCCATTTCCCACTGACGAAACTGCTGTTCGAGGGGGTCAGGGGTAGCTTGAAAGCGAGTGTAATCATTTCCTTGGTTCCATCCCTGTGTTTCCCAAGATTTAGTTTGGGTAGCTTTAGCACTGTTGATTTTTTATTCAAAAAAAAAATTTGTTCGGCCCATCCTGCGCGGAGGGTTGACAACAGCCGGGAACTTGTGGTAGGATATTGACATACAGTTTAATAATAAGAATATATACTTAAATTTGAAAAAAGTCACTATTCCCATTATCTAAAGTATAGCCGGGAGCGCCACCAAAAGCAACCCCTCCCCCCGAAAAAAAATTTTTTGCAACATTTCTTAATTTTTTGTAACAAAAGTTAACACAAAGTTATTGACGCATATTGCGCTTGAGTTGTTCGAGTTCCTCATCCATTTCCCACTGACGAAACTGCTGTTCGAGGGGGTCAGGGGTAGCTTGAAAGCGAGTGTAATCATTTCCTTGGTTCCATCCCTGTGTTTCCCAAGATTTAGTTTGGGTAGCTTTAGCGCGGTTAGCAGCTAATTCCTGCTGTTTAATTTTAACCTCTTTGCGTCGCTGTTGAATCTGGCGATAGAGTTCCTTAGACTTTTCGATGCGGTTTTTAACGCCCTGCATTTGTCCCCAGCGCTGATTTCCCTGTCGCAATAGGGCGGCTTCTCTTTCTTGGGCGGCTTCAGCGAGGTCAGGGCGGTTGGCGGCTTGTGCTTTAGCGACCCATTTATGCCATTTTTGGATATCTTGTGCGATCGCCAAAATTTCTTCAGTGCATTTCTTTTCCTCACGCTGGAGGTCAGCAATTAATCGGAAGGTGTCCTCTTCCTGTTGACGCAATTGTTCCTCAATGGCTTGCAATTCCAAATCAGGATGATCTCGCAAAAATTCCTCTAGGCGGGTTTCCAGAAAGCGGCTGAAATCTTCAAATAAGCCCATAATGATTGTCGGTGATGGCTATGATGGCTAATTAGATTTTAGCCCAATCTAGGGATATCTCAACCAAAAGGAATAAGTTATTGGTAGGGTTGTCAGTACCTAGCCCATAGATGATAGTGAACGAGGGGAAGATTTAGGGGAAGCTGTGGTAGCTAATGCGACCACTCCAGCTACTTTAATTTTTCTCAACTTGAAGGCTTGAATAGCAGCATTAACCGTAGCCCCAGTGGTATAAATATCATCAATAATCAACACAGAACTGCGAGGGGGAAGGGGGTCTTTTCCGACTCGTAAAGCCCCCTGCAAATTCTGATATCGTTCTGGGCGGGACAAGCCGTGCAGGGCTTCGGTATTTTTGAGCCTTTGTAAACCATGGGGTTTCATAGATAAACCGGTGATTTCACAGAAGCCGCGCCCCAATAATTCGGCCTGATTAAAACCCCGTTGTTTGAGTTTAGCGGGGTGTAGGGGAATAGGAACTACAACTAAATTCTGGGGAACGCGCTTCACAGTATCGAGCCAGCCCTCGGCTAGACAATAGCCTAACATTTTGGCGATCTGTGGGTTCCCATCATATTTTAAAGCCGCGATCGCTTGTTTAAGGACTCCCCCATAACGACCCCAAACAAAAATCGGCACCTCGCCGGGGAACATTCCTCCGTGGGTAAATTGACATTCTAACAATTGTTGTTCGCAATAGCGGCAGAACTCCTGATCCGTAGGTCTGGCACAGATGGGACATTCTGGCTTTAAAAAGAGATTAAGGACAGATTGAAGAATAGAATTAGTCATGGCGAGTTAAAAAAACAGAGAATCAGACAATTGCTGTGTTCGGCAGTTTTGGTGGATAATCATAGATTAAACCAAGGTTAACTGGGACTGTGCAGATTAAACAAGTCATCATTGCTCATAAATCTAGGGATAGGCTGAGTCAGCGTTGGGCGCAACAGTACGCCAAACAATTTGAACAGCGGGGATGTCAGGTTCTGATGGGACCGAGTGGGGCGAAAGATAACCCCTATCCGGTGTTTCTAGCTTCTAGTAGTAGTCCTATTGATTTGGCGGTGGTATTAGGGGGGGATGGAACAGCTTTAGCGGCGGCGCGACATTTAGCGGAAGTAGGTATCCCCATTTTAGCGGCGAATGTGGGGGGGCATTTAGGATTTTTAACAGAGTCCTTTGAGGATATAGAGGATACGGAAACGGTTATAGATCGTTTATTTGAGGATCGCTACGCTATCGGACAGCGGATGATGTTACAGGCGGCGGTTTTTGAAGGTTCCCGCCATAACCTGGAACCGTTAAGCGATCGCTTTTTAGCCCTTAATGAGATGTGCGTAAAGCCTGCTTCTGCGTATCGAATGCCTACTTCTATCTTAGAAATGGAAGTTGACGGGGAAGTAATTGATCAATATCAAGGGGATGGCTTAATTGTGGGAACCCCCACGGGATCTACCTGCTATAATGCGTCTGCAGGCGGTCCGATTGTGCATCCGGGGATGGATGCGATCACTGTTAGTCCCATTTGTCCCCTCAGCTTTTCCAGTCGTCCTGTGGTAATTCCTTCGGGGTCAGTGGTCAGTATTTGGCCCCTAGCTGACCTCGAACATGATACTAAATTATGGACTGATGGGGTATTGGCCACATCGATTTGGCCGGGACAGCGGGTTGATGTGAGGAAAGCAGACTGTCAGGCTCAATTTATCATTCTGCGGGAGGACTATTCGTTTTATCAAACCCTGCGGGAAAAATTGCAATGGGCGGGGGCGAGAGTTAGACATATTAATAATCACCGGAATTAATCCAATTAGACTAGGGTGATCCAGGTTTTCCAACTTCCACATTTTGATAAATGGTGACGGGATGATCAATGCCTTTAAAGGTGTAGTCTCCCATTAGAGCAAATTGCTCAGGCGATCGCAACATTTGATAAGTCGCCTGACTAATGACACACTTTCCTGGGGGACAAATCGGCTCCATTCTCGCCGCCAAATTAATTGTTCCCCCCAATACGGTATAATCTACTCGTTGGGAGCTACCGACATCCCCAACTACTGCCCTACCGCTATTAATAGCAATTCGCAGTTGTAGTGGTTCGGATAACTTGCCTTTAGCGTTGAGTTGTTCCAGGCGTTCTAACATTCCCAAAGAGGCATTAACAGCGCGTTCTGCGTGGTCTGCTTGGGGTTCGGGCGCGCCAAAAAACGCCATAATACAATCACCAATAAACTTATCTAAAGTTCCTCCCAGGGCAAAAACTTCCTGCAACATTTCCTCAAAAAAAGCATTAAGTAATGTAGCTAATTCATTAGCAGGTAAGCGTTCCGAAAGGGCTGTAAAACCGACAATATCAGCAAATAAGATACTAATTTCAGCATCTGTGGAAGGCAAACGTCCATTGTCTAAAGCGCCCACATTGATTAAATGCTGTACGACCGCCGGGGTGTGGTAGCGTTCAAGACGTTGACGGATAGTGCCTTCCTGCTGCAATTTTTGAGTAAGTAACCAACGTTGAATACTAGCAGCCACTAAATTTCCCAAAGCTGAGAAAAAGCTCAAATCTTCATCACCGCCACGAGTCCAGTATTCAAAGGAAAAATGAGCATCTCCATATAAAACACCCACCACATTATCCTCATCCCACAGGGGAACTGCAATGCAAGATCGGATATCTTTAACCAGGATACTGGGTTCACTTTCAAACCGTGTATCCTGTTGAGCATCAGCGGTTTTAATGGCGATTTTGTCACGAAAAACTCGCTTACAAATACTGCGACTAATCCAACTTCCATCATTATAGATATCTAGGCTTTGACTGGATTTTTTGGAGGCAACTTTGACGAGTTCTAGTTGTCCGTCGCCATTGAGGTCAACCAGTAAAGCCAAGCGTTCAATAATGGGGATATCATGAAAAATCACGGACTGAGTTTGTGAGAAAATGGCATCAATAGACTCAGCACTATTCAAACATTTAGCAATTTCTACTAGGTCTTGTAGGCGGGCTACAGAGCGACGATAATTATTAATGTCCTCATCAAATTGGGTGTTACTTTGAATCCATTGTTGTTTCAGATCCTGAACCCGACCAATTAAATTAGTTCCTTCCACCAGAGTCCCAATTTTGCGCCCGCCATTTTTCTTGGTATCTGGTGGTAGGATATCTAAGCGGATCTGATCAATTCGCAACTGGTCGTTAACTTTGAGGGGGTGAGGCTGGGCTAAGGATATATCATTTAGACAAGTGCCGTTTTTACTACCTAAATCTTCCACCCACCAACCACCATCAGTCCCTTTATAAATGCGGGTATGACGGCGCGATACTTCAATAAAAGGCAGTTGCAAGTTACACTCAGGCGATCGCCCAATAATAAATTCATTGCGATCGACTGGAATTAGCCTTTCGGGTTGGTTTTCAAGAATCAGTCGCAGCCTCAGTTCATCCATGAAAAATGATTAAAATAAGAATGTGGTACGCAAAACACCGATTACAACTGTGTCATTATTAGCATTATGTTCTGGATTGGTCACCATAAATACACCCGGTGTCACCCAGATATAATCACTGACACGGAAACGGTAGAAAGTCTCGAAGTGTAAGGAGGTATCGCGATCTTCTCCCAAGGGCAAATTACGGCCGGCTACCAGTTTAGGCGGTTGACCAAAGATAAAGGCAAATAGGTCGCCATTACGGCCGAAGGGTTCAGACCAACCCAGAGAAAGGCTGTAGGTAGTAGTGTTGGCATAGGCGTTGCTGGTGGTTGATTCCCCAAAGGTCACGCCCCCAAAGGCTGCGAGGGTGATATTAGACTTGATACGCCACTGGAATGACCCCCCTACTGCATTAAAGTTCATAGGTTCATCGAGTAAACCGGAGGTATAGGCGCTAAAACTTCCGGTGAGGGTGTCTAAGCGACCATTGGCAGAGTAGGCATTAATATAGGTTAAACCTGCCAAGGTGTTAGCACTGGGCTTGAGTAACAATTGTACTCCTAAAGCACTATGATCGGAATGACTAATGCCGAGTCTGGCATCGGAGCTGCCGCGAGTCCCATAGGCTACCTGTAGTCGCACCCTATCGGCAACTAACCAATCGAACCCAGCGCCTCCATCTAAAGCGCCGATTTTAAATAGGGGGCTACCCTCGCCAAAGCGGGAAATAGCACCCCGACCGCTATCAAAAAAGGGTGAGTTAGCAGTGAGGACGTTGCTGAGACTAAATCCTACGGGGCGGACGGTGAAGACTACCCGGTTATTAAAGGCGGGAAATCTATATTCTAGGTAATCGAGGAATAGTTGATCATTGGTATCAGTTTGGTATGACAGCAGAGCCATATCTCCAAACCCTGGATTTTCGACGGTTCCGGCTAATCCTCTGTTTTCAAAGTTACCGGAAACGAAGCCTATGCGGAGACGGTCCAGACCACTAAAGGAAGATACGGTTCCGAGACGCAGGAGATAGTGGAGGGTAGCTTGATGGTTGTCTCCGGTGCCGGGAGGGTCTCCGCCTACAGCACCCGCAAAGCCGAAGATGGCTTCACCACCGAATATGGTGGTAGTGGAAAATTGGTTAGCTTCTAATTCTGCGGTTCTGGCTTCAAGGGCGAAGATACGACCTCCCAAGGTGGCGAGTTCGGCGGCAAATTCCTCCTGGAGACGTTGGAGGACGGCGAGATCTTCACGGGTGACTTTATCAACTACGGAGGCGGCGATCAGTTCGTTAATTCTTTCTAAACAGGCGTTGAGTCCGGCGGCGAATTCGTAGCGGGTCATCGCGCGGTTGCCTCTATAGGTTCCGTCGGGATATCCTGCTATGCAGCCATAGCGTTCAACTAGGGATTGTAGGGCTTGAAATGCCCAGTCTGTGGGTTGAACGTCTGAGAGTTGGGAAACGGAGGTAACTTGTCCCTGAACTTCTACTAGGTCATCGCTGCTAATGATGTCTTCGGAGAGTTGGGCGATCGCTGTATTGGTATGGATAATAGAAGCGATCGCACTGGTAAGGGGAAGAATCATTGCTACTTTTGACCAGAAACTATAGCCCCATAATTTGCTCATAGAACAACACTCCTCAGAATTAACACCTGCCAACATATTAAGCCATATGCGACAGCTACGCCAACCTCGGCTATGAAAGAGGGTTGCTGGTACTCAAGGCGCAGAGGTTGAACATTAGCGCTCAGGGACAATAGTTTCTCGGTGAAAATATAGCCGGCTGTTTAGTCAATGGTAATTGATTGAGGCCCATTACTCGAGCCATTATTGTCTCGGTCAGAGGTTGAGGAAGAGACTGGGGTTCCGGTTTCCTTTTCTAACCAGCTTTTCACTGGGTCTTCTGATAAGTTGAGTCGCAGGACGCTAGAGACAAAGCCACCCAAAAACGAGATCGGATCTTGGGTAAATTCTTTGAAGATGGGTGTCAGTTCATCCATGATTAGAGAAAGCTCCTGTAAAGAGATTTATTGTTATTCTGACTGAATTTTAGCTGAATCGGCAAAAATCAGTAAACCAGCCTGCCTACGCAGAGGGAGTGGTTAGTAGTAATAGCCATCATTTCCATAGTGGCTGGAGTTATTAATATGTTTGTGGTAGTCGTCATCATCACGACGAATGGCGGCCGGTCCAGTTTGTACCCATTTAGGTTGATGGGGTTTAGCTTTAATGCTTCCCCGGTGGCTGTCGAGGTCGGGAAGTTCCGGAAACTCCTCAACGGGTAAATCCTCAACTACTCGTTTCATAAACTCACGCCAATTAAAGGCGGCGGTACTACTAGCGCCCCAAGTGCGATCATTGTTGTCGTTTCCTAGCCATACTCCCGCCACCAGTTGCGGAATATAACCAATAAACCAGAGATCCCTAGCTTGTTCAGAAGTGCCAGTTTTACCTGCGACATCGCGATCGGCAAGGTAAGCGGCCCCACCTGTGCCGTTGCGTACCACACCAGTTAGCATCCAGGTAGTAATAGCGGCGCTGTCGGGGTCAAGAACTTGTTTAGGTGTAAACTGAGCCTGATAGATAGTTTCGCCTTTCTGGTTGATGACTCGGCGGATACCATGAGCGGGGATATATTGGCCTTGGGCGGCGAGGGTTCCGTAGGCGTTGGTTAGTTCCAAAAGATTAACTTCATAGGCTCCCAAGGCGAGGGAATAGGTGGGTTTGAGTTCAGATTTGATACCCATGCTCGTACCGAGAGAAATAACGGGTTCAAAGCCGACATCAATTAGGACTCTAACGGCAATAACATTAGTGGAATTACTGAGGGCGTTAAGCATCGATCGCCAACCACCGTAACGGTTTCCATAGTTTTGGGGGCGATATCCATCGACTCGATAGGGTTCATCATTGTAGCTATCATAGGGGGAGAAACCTGCTGCGATCGCCGCCGCATAGACCAACCCTTTAAAAGTCGATCCGGGCTGTCGTTGAGCTTGGGTCACGCGATTAAACTGACTTTCCCCGTAATTTGCACCCCCTACCATAGCTTGAACTTCTCCGGTAGTAGGGTCGATCGCCACTAATGCGGCTTGGTCAAACCCAGCGGCGCGCCCGTCTATTTTTACGGCTTCTCTAACAACCTGCTCGGCTATTTCCTGCCATTGCAGATTTAAACTCGTTTCCACCACCAAGCCCCCAATTTCTAGGGCTTCTTTTGATACAAATAATGGTAGTTCCTTTTGAATAAAATTAGCGAAATAGGGAGCCTTAACCTGTAGACGTTTATGGGGGCTAGGATTTACAACTAGGTCACTTTGAATCAGTGAATTGGCGCGACCCTCAGAAATCATGCCCATTTCCTGCATTCGGCGCAGTACAACATTCCGGCGTTCGGTAGCTAGGTCTAAATTCACCAGGGGCGAATATTGACTAGGAGCGGGAGGCAAACCCGCCAAGGTAGCCATTTCCGAGAGGGTGAGTTGTTCTACGGGTTTGCTGAAATAGACCCAAGCTGCATCAGCTACCCCATAAGCTCCCGAACCCAAATAGACTAAATTAAGATAGCGTTCGAGGATTTCTTCTTTGGTGAGAGTTTTCTCAAGTTTTTGAGCGAGGATAGCTTCCCTAAGTTTACGAGTCAGGCTGCGTTCATGGTCTAAAAACACCATCCGAGCCAATTGTTGAGTGATGGTGCTACCTCCCTGGACTACACCTGTAGCCATGACATTAGCGGATAAAGCTCTGATAATACCTTGGTAGTCAATGCCACGATGTTCATAGAAGCGTCGGTCTTCTATGGCAATAAATGCCTGGACTAACTCCTCTGGGATCTGGTCGAGAGATACCTGCTCCCTGGTAGATGGTCCGGTTTGCATGATAATGGTACCATCTGCGGCTTGAATGGTTAGGGTTCCATCTCGGTTGTAGGCTGATAGGTCAGAAATCTCGGGTAAACTTTGTTCAAGGCGATGGAACTGATAAGCTCCTAATGCGATCGCACTTCCGACTATAGTAATGATACCAACGCCTATCCACAATCTAGGGCGAGGTTTCCATTGCCAACGCCTAATTGGACGGCGACGGGGTCCTACCCCCAGGGGGGTTTCGGCAGGGGGAGGCGGGGCTGGAGCCTCGGAGTCTTGGTGCAAAACGGAGGTAGGGGGCATAGTATTTTGACTATCCCTAGATTCGTCGGTAATTTTTGGGGAAAATTCTGTCACGTAAACCTCCTTATGTGGGAAGCCCCTTGCTAAAAGGGGAGGAAAAACGACTGGTGGCAATTGCCCAGATATAATCTTGAAAAGCGTTATTGATAAGCTGGTAGGGTGCGTCGGAGAAATCCATGAGATAGGTCAAGGCAAAATCTGGTTCATCTGACGCACCAATTGCTCCCCCACTAAACTGCATGACCTAGGGCTAAACCCACAACCAACATTCCTAGGACAAGGAAAGGTTGAGCGCTTGCCTGATATTTAACATCATTTTCCAGGGGATTGCGAATAAAATACATATCCTGGAAGGTAATTTGTGGAATCACGAGTAATAACAAGATGGTGGCATAAAGGTTTTGCTTAATGCTGATCAAGTATAGGGCAACTCCGGCTTGAAAAATGTCAATCATTAATACACAGATCCAGGCGGCGGTGGTTACGCCAAACATAACGGGGAGGGATTGTAAGCCAAGTTGGCGATCGCCTTCGACACTCTTAAAGTCGTTAACAATGGCAATACCTAGCCCCGCCAAGCTGTAGAATAGGGTGAGTACCACAATAGTGGGGTTGAGTTCTCCGAATAGGGCATGACCCGCCCACCAGGGAAGGGCAATATAACTGGCTCCGAGAGCATAGTTACCTAACCAGCCGTTTTTCTTGAGTTTTAGGGGAGGCGCAGAGTAGATATAGGAAACGAAAGCGCCGCCAATACAGAGAACTGTGACCATGGGGAACTCATGACCTGCCCAGACATCTAGGATATAGGCAAGACCGATACCTGCAGCCAGGAGAATCAGAATCTGGGATACGACTTGAGGGATGGAAATTGCACCGGAGGGAATAGGGCGATATGGCTCGTTAATGGCATCTAGGTCGCGATCGTAGAAGTCGTTGAGGGTTTGGGTATACCCTGCCATTAAAGGACCCGACAGCAGCATACAGGCGGCTGCTTTAAGGATATCTTCTAGTGTCCAGCTATAGCCTCCAGAGGAAGCCGCACCACAGACTACACCCCAAATTAGGGGAATCCAGGTGATTGGTTTCATCAGTTGCAGGCGAATTTTCCAGATGGATGTTTCTCCGGGGGCGGCCCCTTTCATCCCTAGTAACTGGCGGGTTTTTGACCCGGAGTTAGGGATAGCTTCTGAAGAGGTTTCGGGGGTTGGGGAATCAGACATAGTATTTTTTTAGCTATTATTTCGGGGTTATCGCTATGGTTTTTGATAAGGCCTGCCTGATCCCAATAAACCAGTGTCGGGATTGATTGGCAAGGCACAGATTGACAATTACGAAAAAACCCGAAGAGAATTTTAGCGCATTATCGCCGGGTGCGTCAGACACATCAATAATATGGGGAAACGGAGAATCTGGCTGCTGATACATTTACGCGACATTTATCCGGCTATTGCCTGACAATGCGACGATAGCACTATTACCCGTTAAGGTAA
>NZ_JBIMLI010000132.1:0-14474 GCF_051859755.1 Limnospira sp. | reverse complement strand
GACCTAGATGATGCTGGGGATGACTTAGCCACCGATGACATGGATTTAGGTTTAGACCTAGATGATGCTGGGGATGACTTAGCCACCGATGACATGGATTTAGGTTTAGACCTAGATGATGCTGGGGATGACTTAGCCACCGATGACATGGATTTAGGTTTAGACCTAGATGATGCTGGGGATGACTTAGCCACCGATGACATGGATTTAGGTTTAGACCTAGATGATGCTGGGGATGACTTAGCCACCGATGACATGGATTTAGGTTTAGACCTAGATGATGCTGGGGATGATCTAGCTACGGATGATTTAGATTTAGAGGAAAGTAATCCATTTAAAGATGATTCCTCAGATGATATCGGAGAGCTAGATCTTAGCCTAGATGGAGATGATGATTTAGGAGACTTTGGTAGTTCCTCTGATGATGATTTAGATATAGGAGACTTGAATGATGACGACAGCGATTTAGGCGATTTAGGAGACTTAGGAGACTTAGGAGATTTAGAGGAAATCAGTTTAGAAGAGCTAGGAGAGGTAACGACTGGAGATACAGATAAGTTTGATTTAGATCTGGACAGCCTGACCGAATCAAATGATGATGATATCTCAATATCAGACTTTAAATAAGTCAATCATTCCTTAACATCTAACAGGCTGGTGTACTCATTATGATTTTGGAAGTTAGTAGCCAAAGTCAACAGTTGATTATGTCTAAATTTCTGCCAGGTTGTCATCTCATAAATGGCTGGGTGTCAACAGCTTAAAAAATGACACGAAAACTGGCTTAATTATAAGGAGAAATATATGACTGTTGCTCAACCTGAAGCACTTAACTTTGAATGTGAAACTGGTAATTATCACACCTTTTGTCCGATTAGTTGTGTGGCATGGTTGTACCAGAAAATTGAGGATAGTTTCTTTTTAGTAATTGGTACAAAAACCTGCGGCTATTTCTTGCAAAATGCGATGGGGGTGATGATTTTTGCAGAACCTCGTTATGCAATGGCTGAGTTAGAAGAAGGGGATATTTCGGCTCAACTTAATGATTATGATGAATTAAAGCGACTGTGTTTGCAAATTAAACGCGATCGCAATCCTAGTGTAATTGTATGGATTGGAACCTGTACGACTGAAATCATTAAAATGGATTTGGAGGGGTTGGCTCCGAAATTAGAGGGTGAAATTGGGATTCCTATTGTGGTGGCGAGAGCCAATGGTTTAGATTATGCTTTTACCCAGGGAGAAGATACGGTTCTAGCCGCGATGGCTAATCGCTGTCCGAAAGAACCTGAAAAAGATGCGACTACGGGGACTTCAGGCGATCGCAATGCGATTCAGAAATTACTGAGTTTTGGCAAAAAAAATGAGGATGTGACTAAGGAAGAGTCAGAATATGTAGACCATCCCCCCTTAGTGTTATTTGGTTCTCTCCCCGACCCGGTAGTAACTAATCTCAGTTTGGAGTTGAAAAAACAGGGGATTAAGGTATCTGGATGGCTTCCCGCGAAGCGTTATACGGAACTTCCGGTTTTAGAAGAAGGTTATTATGTATCGGGAGTGAATCCGTTTCTCTCGCGTACCGCAACTACTTTAATGCGTCGTCGTAAGTGTAAATTGATTGGCGCACCGTTCCCCATTGGACCTGATGGAACACGAGCTTGGATTGAAAAAATTTGCTCTGTATTCGGTATTGAACCCCAGGGATTAGATGAACGAGAAGCTCAAATTTGGGCGAATTTAGAGGATTATCTTGAGTTGATCCGGGGTAAGTCGGTGTTCTTTATGGGGGATAATTTGTTAGAAATTTCCCTAGCACGTTTCCTGATTCGCTGTGGGATGACTTGCTCGGAAATTGGCATTCCTTATATGGATAAGCGCTATCAAAAGGCGGAGTTAGACCTACTGGAAAAAACCTGTCAGGAAATGGGGGTTCCGGCTCCGAAAATTATGGAAAAGCCGGATAATTATAATCAGATTCAACGGATTTATGAACTTCAGCCAGATCTGGTAATTACGGGTATGGCTCATGCGAATCCTTTGGAGGCGCGCGGTATTAATACTAAGTGGTCGGTTGAGTTTACTTTTGCTCAAATTCATGGGTTTACTAATGCTCGTGATATTCTGGAGTTGGTGACTCGTCCCCTCCGTCGTAACAATAACCTGAAAGATTTGGGTTGGAGTAATTTGGTTAAGGAAGCTAAGGTCTAATCAATTACTTGTGTGGGAAAGGAGAGCGATCGCTTTTGGTCGCTCTCTTGGCGTGGGATGAGGATTTTTGAGAAATTATCCAGCAGATATTGGCTATGAAAACTATTGTTAATTATCATGTGATTGACCCTAAGAATATTGGGGATTTGTTCTCGTCCCCAGTCAATTACTTTGAGTTTCCGGGTTATGAGGTTATTAAGCGAGATATTCGGACTCTGGATAATTCCCCAGCACCAGAAGACCCGGAAAGTTTGTTAAATCATCATGCGATCGTTGGTGGTGGTGGGTTAATGTTTGACCGCTTTTTGCACAATTTCCAACGTTTACAAGCTGGTAAAAATGGTAATAGTTTGATTTTATGGGGAGCCGGACAGCAGGTTTATAAAATTAAAAATTCTGGTGATAATTCCTCATCTTATCATGGTAGTGATTTTGACTATAAGCCTTATTTAAAAGATTTTAATCTCATGGGAATTAGAGACTATAACCAAGGCTATGATTGGGTTCCCTGTGTGAGCTGCATGGATAAAGTTTTTGATAAGGACTACTCGATACAACATGATTTTGTAGTATTTTCGCACAAAAAGTTTCAAATTAAAATTGATTCATTTCCTCGGATGACTAATGAAGATAAGAACTTTGAGGAAATTATTAGTTTTTTGGCTTCAGGGGAAACTATTTTAACCAGTTCTTTCCACGGAGCCTATTGGGGAACACTGCTAGGACGTAAGGTTTTAGCGTTCCCATTTACCAGTAAATTTTTGACCCTAAAACACCCAGTTGCTATGTATCCAGGGATTCATTGGAAGCAACCAAAACGGGAGATTCAAATCTTGGGAAAAACTCTATATCAGCGATTTGATGAAAGTAAATTTTTGTGCGGTACGGATAATTGGCGATCGCATCTTAAAAACTGCCAATCTTATCCCGAAAGTTTGCCAGAATGTCGCGATCGCAATAATTGGTTTGATCAGCAAGTCATGAATCACCTAAGTACAGTATAATCTAAATTCATGCAATTTTCCCCTTTTGCCCAAAGTTATGCACTCCGACTACCTAAAACGAATCCTCACCGCCCGGGTCTATGATGTCGCCCAGGAAACCCCCCTAGAATTAGCCCCCAGACTATCCGAAAGGTTAAATAATCAAGTCCTCCTCAAGCGAGAAGATATGCAGTCTGTGTTCTCATTTAAACTGCGGGGAGCCTATAATAAAATAGCCCAATTAACCCCGGAAAGCCTCGCCCAGGGAGTAATAGCCGCCTCAGCGGGAAATCACGCCCAGGGGGTAGCTTTGGGAGCCAGTCGCCTAGGAAGTAGGGCAATTATTGTGATGCCAACTACTACCCCAGATGTGAAAGTACAGGCGGTTAAAGCTAGAGGCGGGGAGGTAGTTTTATATGGAGAAACCTTTGATGATGCCTATGCTTACGCGCGCCAATTAGAAGTCGAAAAAAACCTAACTTTTATTCATCCCTTCGATGACCCAGACGTGATTGCTGGACAGGGAACTATTGCTATGGAAATATTAAGGCAATATCAACAGCCTATTGATGCTATTTTTGTGGCTATAGGAGGCGGCGGTTTGATTTCTGGTATTGCTGCTTATGTGAAACGACTGCGACCAGAAATTAAAATTATTGGGGTGGAACCTGTTGACGCTGATGCTATGTCTCAATCTTTGAAAGCTGGACATAGGGTGAAATTATCCGAGGTGGGATTATTTGCTGATGGGGTGGCGGTGCGACAGGTGGGAGAAGAAACTTTTCGCCTCTGTCAAACTTATGTAGATGATATTATTTTAGTGGGAACTGATGATATTTGTGCGGCGATTAAGGATGTGTTTGAGGATACTAGATCAATTTTAGAACCGGCTGGTGCATTAGCGATCGCTGGCATGAAAGCCTATGTCGAACGGGAACAGATGCACAATCGTACATTAATTGCTGTAGCCTGTGGCGCAAATATGAACTTTGACCGTCTGCAATTTGTGGCAGAAAGGGCCGAATTGGGAGAACGGCGCGAGGCGATTTTTGCCGTCACAATTCCTGAACAACCGGGAAGTTTACGCAAGTTTTGTAACTGCTTAGGAAAACGTAATCTCACTGAATTTAACTATCGCATTGCCGACGAAAAAGAAGCCCATATTTTTGTCGGTGTTCAAATTAAAAACCGGGAAGATGCCCAAAAGTTAACGGAAACCTTTGCAGAACATGATTTAATCGCCATGGATTTAACAGATGATGAATTAACTAAAATGCACTTGCGCCACATGGTAGGCGGTCGTTCTCCTCTGGCTCATGATGAGTTATTATATCGTTTCGAGTTTCCCGAACGTCCAGGCGCATTAATGAAGTTTGTCGAGTCTATGAGTCACACTTGGAATATTAGTTTATTCCACTATCGCAACAATGGTTCAGACTACGGCCGTATTGTGGTCGGAATGCAAGTTCCCCCCCAGGAAATGCAGAAATGGCAAGATTTTTTAGACACCCTCGGATATCGCTATTGGGATGAAAATCAAAATCCTGCCTATAAGCTATTTTTGGGTTAAGGATAATTGATAATTGTCCATTAACCATTGTCTCTGATTAACTGTTCGGGAATTTCGGCAAATTTAGCCACAGTTTTAGGAATGTTATCCCAATCAAAATCCTGAAGTTGCTGTTTGAGGGTTTCCACATAATCGAGTAAAACTGTAGATTGATGTTCCTCTGCTAACATCTCTAGATTTTGCATAAATTGCTTAATCTCTCTGGCTACTAAAGTTTCTTGTAAATGGGGTAAATTCACTTCTACTTCCTGACGCAATTTAGCGGCTAATTCTGTTAATCTCACGGGTTTTAAGGAGACTTTCTCTGAGGGCTGTTCATCTATTTTGTCGGTTAATTCAGCATGATTTAGGAACTTCTTGAGTTCAGCCACAATCTGTGATTTGGTCACTGGCTTTGATAAAAAACCATCGCACAATTGCCGCAAATCTTGTTCATTACGATGTTGGGGAGATGCGGTTAATAGGACAATGGGAATATGGCTAGTGAGTTCGTTGTGTTTGAGAAACTGGGTGGCTTCTCGTCCATCCATACGAGGCATCCGTAAGTCCATAAAAATAATATCTGGCTGATAAATTTGGGCTAACCTAATGGCTTCTTCTCCATCTTTGGCGCTGAGAATTTTATGATATGTATTGGCGAAATATTCGGCTAGTAAATCCCGATGAGAACGGACATCATCAGCCACTAAAATAGTAGCAGGTTCAAATGGTTGTAAATTCTCATCAAGGGCTATTAGAGGCGATAATATTGTGGTTTCTGTGGCTATTTTGACATCGGGTAAATCAACGGTAAATGTGCTTCCCTGGTCGCGTTCGCTTTCCAGATGAATTGAACCACCTAGGAGATGGACTAACCTTTCTGTAATAGTTAAACCTAAACCTGTCCCTCCGTATTTGCGGTTACTTTGACCTTCGCTTTGGGTAAATGAGTCAAAAATCTTGTGTTGGTCTTCGCGAGAAATACCAATACCTGTGTCAGTAATGGCAATTTTGAGGTCAATAGAATTATAGGGATGATTGGGTTTGAGTTGTGAACAAGATGCTGTGATTCTCACTGACCCAAATTCGGTGAATTTTATGGAATTTCCGACAATATTAAATAGAATTTGTCGCAGCCTGACTTCATCGGTCATAATACTATAGGGTAGTTTGGGGTCTACCTCAACTTCTAGGTTTAGGTTTTTTTCGCTGGCTTTTTGTTCAAAAATATGCTCGATTTCATTAATTACGGTGCGGATATTAACGGGTTCATAGTGTAATTGTAATTTACCAGCTTCGATTTTCGATAGGTCTAAAATGTCATTTATTAATGCTAATAAAGTGCGACCACTAGAGGCGATCGCCTTAATATAAGAAGTGGCTTTAGGGTCGGTAATTGTAGATTGTAATAAATCAGTAAAGCCTAAAACTGCATTCATGGGTGTCCGAATTTCATGGCTCATATTAGCTAAAAATTCGCTTTTAGCACGGTTAGCCGCTTTGGCTTCCTGAGTCATCTTTTTAAGTTTAATGTTTTTATAAGTTAATTCTTGGCGTTGCTCCTTTTCTTGAGAGAGTAGTTGTGCGTGAGCGATCGCAATTCCTAATTGGCGTGCTACAGCTTCTAGTAGTTCTATTTCATCAAGAGTCCAGACTCGGTTATGGTCGCATTGATGCAGGCTAATAATACCATTAGGTTGACCATGATAGAAAGTGGCGATCGCCAACATGGATTTAAGATTATCTGACTCTTCAAAAGATTGATGGGTTTGCCACAAAGGAGAGGTAATTTTGATTTCTGATAGCTTAATTAAGCCATCATTTTTATGGTAGGAAATTGCCCGTTCTTGCTCAACTAAGTATTTAATATAAGGGTCATTATCAAAGGTTACTGATTCCTTTAAATCACAAAGCAAATTACATGGATGCTCAGAATATTTAGCTACCAAATTTCCATGGGGCAAAGGATATTTTTGGTAAGTATGAATTAGACAACAGTTTACTTTCAAGGCTTTACCAATTTCTTCGACTGCGGTTGTAAAAATTTCTTGAACATCTAAACTCTGACGAATATTGTCGGTTATTTTCTGAATAATTAGGGTTTTTCGTAGTTGATTATGCAGAGTATGTTCAATGGTTTTACGATGGGTAATATCTTCCGCAATACCAGTATATCGATAAATTTTTCCCTGGTTGTCTCGCACCGGAAAAGCATGACAATTAATCCAACGAATTGAGCCATTTGGTCTCACAATTCGGTAAGTTTGATTAAAAGGAATACCTAGACTAATTTGCTTATTTAAAGCCTCAGCCATACCGTCACGGTCTTCTGGGTGAACAGACATTAACCAGGAACTAGGATTTTTATATAAACTATCTCGACTTTGTTGCCAAATTTCCTCATAGGCTGGAGACACATAAATCATTTCTCCGGTAGCGCTATTAATAAAGAAGACTTGATGGATATTTTCTGCTAACTGACGAAACTTTTCTTCACTCTCTTTTAAAGCTAGTTCGTTTTTTTTGCGATCGCTAATATCCGTTTTAGTCCCGATCACCTGCAGCGGTTTTCCGTCGAGGCTGCGATACATCACCCGACCCCGATCAAGAATCCATTTATAATGACCATCTTTGCACTTAATACGATGTTCACTAATATATTGCTCCGTTTCACCATTTAGGTGCTTATGTAATATATCGAAAACTTGCAGTTTATCATCAGGATGTATTAGTTTTTCCCACTCCTCAAGATTGTCGCTAATTTCCTCAGCCCTAAAACCTAGAATTTCTTTCCAACGTCGAGAGAAATAAACCTGATTGGTTTCTACATTCCAATCCCAAACGCCATCACCATTTCCCTCTAAAGCAAATTGCCAACGTTCTTCACTTTCTTGTAAGGCAATTTCGGCTTTTTTGCGGTTGGTAATATCCCTCGCTGCTGCATAAATGCGATCGCCTACAGGAGTCGATCGCCACTCTATCCAACGATAAGAACCATCCTTAGCCTGATAGCGATTCACAAAATTAAGCACCGAATTTTGTTGGCATAAATTTGATATGTGGTCGAGGCTAGGTTGAACATCATCAGGATGCACAAATTCTATAAACAATCGACCCTCTAACTCTTCTAGCGGATACCCTAAGCTGATTTCCCACTGTTGATTTAATCGCAAAAATCGTCCTTCTACATCAGCAATACAAAGCAAATCCAGAGCAATAGAAAAAAATCTATCTAATTCTTCGGTTTTCTGGTGTAAAGCCAGTTCGGTATTTTGGCGATCCGTTATGTCAAAAATAGCGCCATCAATACCGATTAAGTTTCCCTGAGTATCAAACTTACCCCTCCCCTTTTCATAAACCCAATGAATACTACCATCCCGATGAATAACTCGGTATTCTACAATAAATGATTCCTGTGCATATAAAGCCGGTAAAATCTTGGCTGTGACAGTTTTTTGGTCATCAGGATGAATGATGTCATTATAGGAGATAACTCGATTGTTGATGATTTCATCAGGTCGATAACCGCAAATATCTTCAATGGCATTGCTGATAAATTTCATCGTCCAAAACTCGTCACAAGCACAGCGATAAATAGCACCCGGAAGATTAGCAAGTAAAGCACGAAATGAGACTTCCGAATATTGAGGATTGAGTGTATTGGAGTTGAAAGTTTGTGCTTTTTCTACCAGGGTGGCTTGTTGAATCGCGATCGCCAAATTTACAGATATCATATTCACCAGATCTATATCCTCTGGTAGCCAGTTCCGGCTATGGCTACATTGATGAACCATCAAATATCCCCAAATATCTCCACTCAACCAAATAGGAACTATCAAAATCCCCCGCACTTGCAGCCGAGCCAGAAATTCTATATAATCATCTCCTAGATGGGTCTGATAAATATCAGCGATCGCCATTACTTCGTCGATCAATTCATGATACTTCCAGAATATTTCCGCGATATCTTCCTGACTGATTACAGTGCGAATATCACTAAAAGATGCTGCCCTTATGTGGACGATACCATCAGCTTCTAACGGACAAATCAAAGTGCGATCGCTTTGCAACAACTCAGATAATTCCGTGACTACCGTATCAAAAATCGTGTTTAAATTAGCGAAATTAACCATCTGGTTAGCTATTTTGAAAAGCAAGTTTTCCCTAGGAGTCGCCGTAGTAAGTTGGTCTGAGCGTGCTAAAATCTGTGGAATCATTGGATTTGTCCCCTGTCTGAATCATCTTAGGAAAAATTAACTCGGAAAATTCACAGTGTAGAGTTATATTCCCGCCCCCGTATCAAATACTGTTGACTGAACCCCTAAAAATTATCAACGCCTATAATTCCATTTTGCCAGATTTGCCAACGAAATATCTACCCCCCAAATAAACTATGGTAAAATCTCCGCCTAGTGGGTTGAACCTGGTCTATGGGGTCTATGGGGACAGGACCACAATTCTGGTACAATTGCTGATCCAGTTCAAAACCCCGCTTTCTATTGTCTAAAATAGAGTTTTAAGTTAAGTTCACAGCAGCAATCATGGATAAGCAGCGAATTCTCTCAGGAGTACAACCAACGGGAAACCTACACCTAGGTAACTATCTGGGCGCGATCCGCAACTGGGTAGAAGGTCAGAAACAGTATGATAACTTTTTCTGTGTGGTAGACCTACACGCGATCACCGTTCCCCACAACCCCGCGACTCTGGCGGCGGATACCTACACGATCGCAGCCCTTTATTTAGCCTGTGGTATCGACCCAGAAGATTCAACTATTTTTGTACAGTCCCATATTTCCGCCCACAGTGAGTTAACCTGGCTTCTCAACTGTCTGACCCCCATTAACTGGCTGCAAGATATGATCCAGTTTAAGGAAAAAGCCGTTAAACAGGGGGAAAATGTCAGTACGGGTTTATTGGATTATCCCGTATTGATGGCTGCCGACATTTTGCTTTATGATGCCGATCGCGTTCCGGTTGGGGAAGACCAAAAACAACATTTGGAACTGACACGGGATATTGCTGGCAGATTTAACCATTTATTCGGTCAACCAGATCAGGAAATTCTCAAAATTCCCCAACCTCTCATTCGCACAGAAGGCGCACGGGTGATGAGTTTAACCGACGGGACTAGGAAAATGTCTAAGTCTGACCCCTCCGAGTTAAGCCGGATTAATTTGTTAGACCCCCCAGATGCGATCGTTAAGAAAATTAAACGCTGCAAAACTGACTCCGTGCGAGGGTTAGCTTTTGATGTTCCAGACCGCCCCGAATGTCATAATCTGCTGAGTCTATATGCTTTGCTCTCTAACCAAACTAAAGCACAAGTGGCGGCTGAATGTGCAGATATGGGGTGGGGACAGTTTAAACCCCTGCTGACGGAAACGGCGATCGCCGCCCTCAAGCCTATTCAGGAACGCTACAAGGAAGTTATGAGCGATCGTGGTTATTTAGAGTCCATATTGCGTACAGGTCGCCAACAAGCCGAGGCTGTAGCCAATCAAACTTTAAGCCGCGTTAAAGATGCCCTAGGTTATTCCAAACCTTTGTAATCTCCCTGAATTTACCTTTAATTTTTACATCTAAAACCGCCATAATGAACCGATTTAGGACTGCTTGTTTGAACCCCAAAGAATTTGTGATCACCGCCGAAGTAGCACCCCCAAAAGGCGGCGATCCGACTCACATGATCGAGATGGCGCGGGGTCTAAAAAATCGCGTCCATGGGGTTAATATTACTGATGGCAGTCGGGCTGTTTTAGGGATGAGTTCCCTAGCTTCCTGCGTCATTCTCCAACATCATGGCATTGAACCGATTTTACAAGTCGCTTGTCGCGATCGCAATCGGATTGGTTTACAAGCAGACCTCCTGGGAGCGCACGCCCTAGGAATTAGGAATATTCTCGCCCTCACAGGTGATCCAGTCAAAGCCGGAGATCATGTTAATGCTAAACCAGTTTTTGATTTTGAATCCGTGCGCCTATTACAAGCTATTAATAAGCTAAATAATGGCATGGATTGGAATGATAAAAAGCTGCCCCATGGTCGGACAGACCTATTTCCCGGAGCCGCAGTAGACCCCCAATCTCCCAGTTTTTCCGGGTTACAAAGTCGTTTTTATCGCAAATTAAAAGCCGGGGCTTGTTTCTTTCAAAGTCAATTAATCACGGATTTTGAAAGGCTCTATAAATTCATGAATCAAGTCGCTTCTGATACGGATAAACCGATTTTGGCGGGAATTTTCCTCCTGAAATCCGCGAAAAATGCCCTTTTTATTAACAAATATGTTCCCGGTGTTAACATCCCCGACCACATTATCCACCGTTTAGAAAAATCATCACATCCCCTGGAAGAAGGCATTAAAATTGCGGCGGAACAAGTACAAATTGCACGTCAAATTTGCCGAGGTGTTCACCTTATGGCGGTTAAACGAGAAGACCTCATCCCGAAAATATTAGATGCAGCCAATATCCCCCCATTACCATAATAGCGGAGGGTAGAACCATGGAGTTTTTGATATGATGGGATACAGCCAACTCCAGGAGAAGCCACCGCGCGTCTACACCCCTTTCCCCCTGGGGGAGGGGCTTCAGAATGTACTTGATGGCTAGAGAAGGCGAAGCTGTTACCAAAACTGGTGAAGGTGATTTGAATCAGGTCTGACTAACCGAGTAGATGAAGTTGGCATTTGGGCGCAATAATTCAATCAAATGGTAAAGCAACTCAAGGATTTATTCAATACATTATCATAGCCCTCAGAACTGAGAAATTATCCCAAGCCAATCAAGAGATTCTTAGCTTCAATGTGACCAAAATCTAACTTTTGCCATAATTCCCCCCAAATTACCATGAGCGACAATATAACCGAGGTGCGATCGCCTGATATTTCCATCCATCCCCCCACCGCTTTTGTAGCCGCTAATTTAAGGCGGATTCTACCAGATTGGCACTCTGATGATATTTGGATAGTGATTTTTTTACAGCGATCGCAGTTCCCCTTAACCACAACTAATGATATCATTGAGCAGGAGAAAAACAGATTATGCGATCGCTTTTTAGAATTCGCCCAACCCGTAGCCCAACAACTCAATTCCCAGGGATGGATGACCGATATCATCTACCCTCCCAGCGGTTATCCGTTGCTGTCCCAACCCGGAGAAATCAACCATAGCGATGCTTTAACTGTCGCCACATCCTTAAACCTTTCTCTGCAAAAGGGACCCTGTACCATCGTAATTCATCCCCAATGGGGAACCGCCGTTTATCCCAGTGTGTTGATATCCTCTGCGCCGCCAGATGAAATCAACAAAGCTATCGATTTTGCTGGCTATCGCGTCGCCCCAACTCATAAACCCCACAGGTAACCGCCGCAATGACTCCCACACTGATAGACCAAGAAGGTCCCAACCCCAATTCAACTCCCCAATTCAATAATCCCCCCACCATTAGAAACGGTACAACGCTGAAGATAGAAGCAAAAAAAATATTTCCCGACTCCCTGCTAGTGCGCGTTTCCTCAAATTGTTCATCTGACCCATAAAAGGGACGTTCAGCCCAATCTAGCCAACCCGTGAGTTTTTCCATGAGTAATTCACTGAGGGGGGAAAACCCCAAACTTAATGCCAGCGACCATAACGCCGTCCCAGCCATAGCCGTTGTATTCAACGGGAACCAACCCAGAAATATCGATATAACAGGGGTTTCCATCGCCCATGAAAAATAATCAGTTAACATTATGTTCTGTTTATGCCTAATGGTGGCAGAATATCAAATGTGTGCTATACGGGAATTGATTTAAATATAACCCTTGTGGGTGCATCCGGTAATTCATTAATAGATTTTGGTGATTGAGGAATCAATAATCATGGCAAAACTCAACCCCCTGCAAGTTTTCAAGCGTCCGACCCTCCTGAAACGAATGCTATGGGTTCTGGTCGGTTTCGTGTGTCTGACTCTAATTCCTTGGGGGGGACAACAGTTAGATATAGGTGCAACTAAGGCATCAGCCTCCCAAGTAGCGGTAGGGGTCGATTGGGGTAATGCTTCTTTTCCGGTGGAAAATTTCCAGCAGTATACATCACCTTTTGGCTATCGTGCTGGTGGGTTTCACTATGGTTTAGACTTAGCCGCACCTATGGGGAGTTATATCCGCAATTGGTGGAGCGGACAGGTAGTCGAACTCTGGGAGGATAATCGCTGCGGCACGGGAATTATTATCCAGTCAGGACAGTGGGAACATATCTATTGCCACGTTCAGGGTCATGTACAAAGTAATGCTAATGGTACTTACTTTATTGACCGTGGCGGCGGTCTGGAACTTCGCAAAGGTCAAATTGTGGCAGCCGGGACTAGAATTGCGCGGGTTGGGATGACCGGGAGAACTACCGGACCTCACTTGCACTGGGGACTCAAGTATAGTAATCGGTGGGTTGATCCAGCCCGTGTTCTGATTGCTATGTATCATCAACAAAACCAGCGTTTGTCTCAACGTTGAACAAATAGCTGGTTAGGTGTTGTGGGGCGTAGAGTACAGGTTTGTACTGTGCGCCCGGTTGTTTTGTTTTTTGTGGTCTTAGTTAGGATTGCTAACAGAGGTCAATTTAGCCCTGGGAAAGTAGATCAATGGATACCCGTTCCGATGGACTGCTTTGGGAAAAGGTGGGCAATTCTACGGAATTCTGACGCAATGCTGCTACTGGGTTAGTGGCGTTGCAGGCGTAGGTGTTGTCAGTATCGCCGTGGGTGAGGAAATTACAAGGTTGACTTGGGTTGGACTGTTGCCAAGTACACTCAAGGGCTGCATAGTAAGCATCCTCATTTCGACTTTTCAGACATCTCGCCCAGGCTTCAGGATCGTAACCTGAACCGATACATTGGAGACTGAGACCTAAACCAATGGCTTTTAAGGCGCAGTCGGCATTCACACTACAGCCGTTTTTGTGGAAGACACCGAAGCTGTCTCTGTTGATTTCTTGTTTACTGCCAGTGTGCAAGCCATCCATTTGGCTAGGATCATTGAGTAAATCTTCGGTGGTAATTCCTAGGAAATCTGTTACATCATAGACAAACTCTGTTTGGTCATCATTGAGGACTTCGCCATTAAAGATTAATTCCTCATCTGGTTCTTCTGGTGGCATTGCCCAAGGGGGAAAGGCGGCGGCGGGAGACACACTCCAGCCTACTACCAAGAAAGAGACGGTGCCGATGGTTGTTAGTAATTTTTTCATAGTTAGTTATAATTTAGAATCAGTTGGTGAGGGAATTTCACAGTTAATAGCCGGGGTCTGAATCCATCAAAAAATCAAGACAATTATGGGTTGCTGAAGTCGCTTAACTTTCCTCCAGCATAGCTAAAGATAGGTGTTGATGTCAATATTTGTTGTGTAAAGATGTTGTAAAATCTGAGAAAATTATGTAAAGGTGGTTGAGGGTAAGTGTCTACTTAAAATCTGCTGTCAAGTCGGTATTTTCACGGAAAAAGTGGCTAGGGTTTTGGGGATAAAGGGGAAGCCGGCAATCAATATTGAGCGGAAAAATGGTGGCGAGACGGTGGTTTTGAGGTAATATCATAGCGAGTTCAGGGGAATGGTGGCTAAGGATAGAATGAGAGAGCATGATTTCATCTCAAATTAGGTTAACATTTTAGGGCAATACGGTATAATAAGCGAGAAGAGTTGAGGATAAACCTATTGCCAGATATGTCAAACCCAAGGAAGCGGCCCAAATCCTTGGAG
>NZ_JBIMLI010000131.1:0-14824 GCF_051859755.1 Limnospira sp. | reverse complement strand
AAACTAACCACACTTCTGATTTTTCCTCGTGGATAGACTACCAAGAAGTAATGCTGTCTCGTCAGGTGTTAGCCACTTACCCCTATCACAACTCAGAAACTCTCTCCGAGGGTTGATGCTGTTTACATAGATAGGGTATATGGGGGGCTGAGTTTTTTTTTCGCGCATACCTCCCCAAATAAATTTGGCTAACTCACCCGCCGCCTTATAAGTTTCTTATATTTCATTGCTATAGTTAATTCCGGACCCTAGTTTATTCTCAGTCCACCCATAAACGAAAATCGGCACTGATTTTTGAGTGGCGATCGCCTTCCCACTAGCTATGCTGGCTAGGAAGATATTAGCCACTTACCCTTAATAAAATGATAGGGTATATGGGGGGGGCTGAGTTTTTTTTGGTACATTAATCTATGACATCTACTGACAAACCTTATCAAAAAATTCCGATTCAAGATTGTGGGGAATTATTGATTCCCATTCCCGCAGAATTGTTTATTTTTGAGTCTCCTCACCCCTATCATAAATTGGGTGCGCCTTATCAACTCTCTCCCGTTAGTTCCCCCTATTACCTGCGAGAGAATGTTGGCGATCGCTTAATTACCGCTAATCAATATTTACAAGCTGAATATCCCCATTTGCGGATTTTGGTTTTTGATGCTTATCGACCCATTGAAGTACAACAGTTTATGGTTGATCATGCTTTTCAACAACAACTTAAAGCCACAGGATTAACCCTAGAATTGCTATCCGAACAACAGCGACAACAATTGTGGGAGGAAGTTTATAAATTTTGGGCTATTCCTAGCCATGACCCTGCTACCCCTCCCCCCCATAGCACTGGGGCTGCTGTCGATGTTACTTTATTTGATATCGTGACGGTCAGTGCGCTTAATATGGGTTCTGATATTGATGAGATTTCTCCTCGGTCTCAACCAGATTATTTTGCCGAAAGTTCCGATCCTACCGAACTAGAATATCATCGAAATCGACAAATCTTAAAGCAGGTCATGACCCGGGCTGGGTTCCTACAACACTTACATGAATGGTGGCATTTTTCCTATGGTGACCAAATGTGGGCTTGGCTGCATAATCGTCAGAGTACAAAAGGCGCGATCGCTTGTTATGGTCGGTATAGTTAAAATCACCATATATATGCCGCCACATTTTCCCATGATACAAGTATAGGTCAAGTCGCCGAGTTTGTCAAGCCCAAAACCCTAGTTAATTTCATGTTTAATCGTTGAGTGTTTGTGTGGCTGTGTCTAACCCTGTAGCCGTGAGAGACAGACAACATTTCCGCCAGAAGCGATCGCTCTCCAGGCTGGCTATTATGTAGAAATTAGCATATATATGCCGCCACATTTTCCCACAATACAAGTATAGGTCAAGTCGCCGAATTTGTCAAGCCTAAATCTGTGCGTGTCTAACTCGGTCCGAGTGAGAGAGAGCCATAGGAATTGTGGAACGATGGCGGGGTAATAATTGAGAGATGATCAGAGATTCTAAGGATAGTTAAAATCGGGAAAATCTGTTAACTTCATATTAGGAATTAGTGGCTAGGAGTGATTTAATCTTGACACATTTAGAAAATTCTGATAAATTCAGGGTAGAACATGGTAGATTCCCTATCCCCGTGGCTATACGAACCGTTATGGCTGTAATCACCCTGTCTGTGGCGATATTGCTGACATCATGTAGCCTGCCACAGGTATCAGCCGCGAACCGGATGTTCTTAGATTTATCCCTAGAGTTTGTGGGTGAGTACGAACTACCAGAGTCTCAAAGGCTGTCAGATTTGACCTATGAGATTACCGGATATGGTGAACCCACCGACAGTGGTATTCGCTTCTATGGCCTAGGAGAGTCCGAAGGCGAAAGCGACCCGACAGAATTATATACCCTAGGGTGGGAGTTTGCTGACGGTAACAAGTCGCCAGTTCCTGGCAAAATTACGATAGAGGAGAGCATCAAATTAAGCGATCGCCCAAGGGAAGCGCGCAGCATAGCCTTTTCCCCGCGCAAGTCGCTGTTTATCGCCACAGATAACTCCCACATTGGGGAATATGACCTAGAAACGGGGGACCTAAAAAATACCGTCCCACTACCTCGCAGCTATGTATTGAATGAGGATGAGACCAAACCCCCCCAAGGCTTACAACCCGAGTTAGGCATAAAGTCTCTAGCCATAGCGCCTGATGGTTTTAGTGCGGGTGGGATGGACCCATTTAGGTTGTTTGTCGCACCATACGCACCACTAAAGCAGGATATAGATAGCGGTGCGGGGAAAGTGCGAATATTGCATTATGTGATAGCCGATCGCGCTTCGTTTTTAGTGTCGGAAAATCTGTATAATTTTGATGAAGATGCCCAGGGAAGGGAGTTAGCCGGACTGGTGGCTCTAAACCGGGGAGGTTCATTTCTGAGTTTAGAGCGATCGGCAAGTGGTATCGGTGCCGGAATTTATCAAGTTTTTAGTGGAGACGCAACAGATACCTCCCGCATTGCCAGTTTACGCGGTAAATTAACCAAAGTTCAACCCTTGCGAAAACAACTGCTTTTAAACCTCCCAGAATTAGGAGTTAATGCCCAAGTTACTGGTATGACTTTGGGACCCCGGCTTCCTGACGGTGGACAGAGTTTAGTCGTCATTAAAGATAACCCTCCCGGTTTATTGATTTTTCGCCTGACCGGAATTAAGGGATAATCGATGATGGGCAATTTAGTCAATCATTGGCGTTGGGGGTGCTACTGCGCCCCCATGGTGATCCAGCTTGGTGCCGCCTAGAACTGTGTACCCAATTGTTGTATCCTACAGAATCGAGAAAAAATTGTTAGGAAATCATATTTATTGGCGCTATTATGACACACGCTACAGATATTCTGACCCTAGGGCGTTGGTTGGCTGCGGACTTCAGCAACCAAGCCCAAGCCTTTGAAAATCCGCCATTTTTCGCTCATATTCGGGTCTGTATGCGTCCATTACCGTGGGAACTTCTCAATGGGTTGAGTTTGTATCTGGAACAGGCCTATGATATTAACCTGAAACAGCCTTACCGGGTGCGGGTGCTGAAATTAATCGCTGTAGATGATCATATCGAAATCGAGAATTATGAGATTGATGGTCAAGAGGAGTTTTTTGGGGCTTCTAGGGAAGTCTCGCGCCTGAAAGCCTTAAAGCCGGAACAACTGAACAAACGGTGCGGCTGTACTTTTATCACCCACTGGACCGGAAAGGGATTTAAGGGAGTCGTCGAACCCGGGAAAAGCTGTATGGTAGAACGGAAGGGAAAACTGACTTATTTGGATAGTAGTTTTGAGATAGACGGCGATCGCTTTATTAGCCATGATCGTGGTATGGACCCAGAAACCGATGAGCATATCTGGGGCGCGGTAGCTGGACCTTTTGAGTTTGTGCGCTGGGCGAGTTTTGCTGATGAGGTGAAGTTAGGGCAATAATGGTTTATAGGGGGACCAATTGCTGATAAATTAACCTAAGTATCAACAAATACAAAATTTCACTGAAAGTTTATGAGAGTTCTGGTTACTGGTGGTGACGGCTACTGCGGTTGGGCGACGGCGCTGTATCTTTCCAACCGTGGGTATGAAGTGGGTATTCTGGATAACTTGGTGCGGCGACACTGGGATCAACAGCTAGGTATTGAGACCTTGACACCCATAGCCCCTATTCAACAAAGGATTCAGCGCTGGCGTGATTTAACGGGTAAGTCTATTGACCTGTTTATGGGCGATATCAATAACTATAGTTTTCTGATCAATAGCTTGCGGGAGTTTCAGCCAGATTCTATTGTTCATTTTGGTGAACAGCGATCGGCTCCCTTTTCAATGATAGATCGTGAACACGCAGTTCTCACCCAAAGCAATAATGTAATGGGGAATTTGAATATCCTGTATGCTATGCGGGAAGAATTCCCTGATGCACATTTGGTCAAGTTGGGGACTATGGGTGAATATGGTACACCCAATATTGATATCGAAGAGGGCTATATTACCATTGAGCATAATGGCCGTAAGGATACTGTCCCGTATCCGAAACAGCCCGGAAGTTTCTATCACCTTTCTAAGGTTCATGACAGCCATAATATCCACTTTGCTTGTAAAATATGGGGTCTGAGGGCTACCGATTTAAACCAGGGTGTGGTTTATGGGGTTCTCACCGAAGAGACGGGAATGGATGAGTTGTTGATCAACCGTCTGGATTATGATGGGATTTTTGGGACGGCTTTAAATCGTTTCTGTATTCAGGCTGCCATTAATCACCCCCTGACGGTTTATGGTAAGGGAGGACAAACTAGGGCTTTCCTGGATATCCGCGATACCGTGCGATGTGTTGAGTTGGCGATCGCTAATCCCGCTGAACCTGGTCATTTCCGCGTGTTTAACCAATTTACCGAGATGTTTAGCGTTGGCGACCTGGCGATGATGGTTAAAAAGGCAGGTGTGACCCTGGGGTTCGATGTGGAGATTCAGAATATCGAAAATCCTCGGGTTGAATTGGAAGACCATTATTTCAACGCTAAAAACACTAATCTGTTAGACCTCGGTTTGCAGCCTCATTATCTCTCGGATTCACTCTTGGATTCTTTGCTGAATTTCGCCATTAAATACAAACATCGGGTAGACAAAAATGAAATTCTACCCAAGGTTTCCTGGCGTAATCCGGGTTCCGTTTACGCGAAAAGCTAATCTCTTTTCCCCCCTATGTCTCCCCAGAGAGATAGGCGGGGAATCTGATAATTGACCATGGATAATGGATAATTAAATCCCGGAAATTATAATATGTTTATATGTCCGGTTTGTGGATATAAATATTTGCAAAATATTCCGAGAAATTGTGAGGTTTGTAACTGGAATTTAGAGTTAACCGAAATTCATCCCGAACAACTAGGTTGGGCGATAGAAACATGGAAAAACCTAGATAGTTTGCAGGGAAAACGCAAGAAAAAGCGAGTGACGGTAGCGGATTTGTTACCCAGAATAAATGCCATTGAGTCGGAACTGACAGCAGCGAAAATTGAGCGAGAGAATCTGAGAAATCAACTAGATTGGGTTCTCTATCATATCGAAACCATTAACCCTGAACAGGTGACAGAAACCCTGTCAAAAATGCGGATCTGGTTAGAAGATAATCAAGCCGAAAATCCCCCCATGTCTGAGGTGGGTATGGACTATACAGGATTAATGGAATTATTGGCAGCCGGAGAGTGGAAAACTGCTGATGAGTATACTTGGAAGATTATCTTATATCTGACCGGAAGGGAACAAATGGGATGGTTAAATGTGGAAGATATTGAGAATTTTCCCCTCACCGATTTACGGACAATTGATTATTTATGGGATTATTATAGTAGTGGATTGTTTGGGTTAACAATTCAACAGCAAATCTGGGAAACTGTAGAATCAGATTATAGTAAATTTTGCGATCGCATTGGATGGCGAGAGGGTAGTTGGAAATATTATGATGAACTAATCTTTAACCTAAACGCCCCCAAGGGACATTTACCAGTAATTCCTTGGCGGCGGCGGTCCTGCTACGGCGTAGGAATAGCCACCGCCTCCGAGATTTTATCGTCATTTATCGAGAGACTGTTAGCAGCCACCACTGACGGGAGGAATTAAAACCACCTCATCTCCGTCTTTTAGGTAGGTGTCTGGATTGACAAACTCCAGGTTAACCCCAAACCGGGTTAAATCCCGCCATTGTTGCAATTGGGGATATTCGCTAATCGCTACATCAAGGATATGAGATACAGGAGTTTCGGGTGCGAGTTGCAATACCAACTCAGGGACTCCATAGGCTTCCTGAAAAGCCGCGAATAGTTTAACCGTCACTGTAACCGAGGGATGGGACATCAAATCTTCAATCATGAAAAACCCGTCAAAACCAAGCTATCAGGAGTTTACAGCCTTATTGATAAGCTGAGATTAGCATATTGGTTGCAAATTTCTCAAGCAGATGATAATTGACCTACACATCATAGATTATAATCTATAGCAAATCTAAAGAGAAAATAAAATCTCCCTTATAGTGGAGAACGGATTTTAGCAATTTATCCCAATCTTTCAGTTATGACTGAATTTTTCCTGCAAAACATTTGGTGGATTCCCTGCTATCCCTTTTTGGGGACGCTACTATCAATTCCCTGGTCTCCGGGAATTATCCGCAAAACTGGACCGAGACCCGCAGGATATATAAATATCCTGATGACCCTGATGGCTTTTGTACATGGCTTAATCGCCTTGGGCGGAATGTGGGGTCAACCTGGCTATGAGATGGTTATTCCCTGGCTACAGGTGGCGGATCTGGATTTTTCGATTCCCTTAGAAGTCTCAGTCACAACTATCGGCGCTACTTTGGTAATTACTGGGCTGAATTTCCTAGCCCAAGTTTACGCTGTCGGCTATCTGGAAATGGATTGGGGTTGGGCGAGGTTTTATTGTCTAATGGCATTATTTGAAGCCGGACTCGCCACCCTGGTATTGTGCAATTCCCTGTTTTTCAGTTATATCATTTTGGAAATTCTCACTCTGGGAACTTATCTATTGGTGGGTTTCTGGTTTAATCAGTCCCTAGTGGTAACTGGGGCGCGAGATGCGTTTCTGACTAAACGGGTGGGGGATTTATTCCTGTTGATGGGGGTGGTTTCCCTGTATCCCATGGCGGGAACTTGGAATTTTTCCGAATTAGCAACATGGGCGGAAACTGCAACGGTTAACCCTACTGTTGCGACTCTGTTAGGGTTGGCTTTGTTGGCGGGTCCTTTGGGTAAGTGCGCCCAGTTTCCTCTGCATTTATGGCTTGATGAAGCTATGGAAGGCCCCCTTCCTAGTACCATCCTACGAAATGCGGTAGTTGTCTGTTGCGGGGCTTGGGTATTAATTAAGGTGTTTCCGGTGATTTCCCTGTCTCCGGTGGCGGTGTCTGTAGCAGTGTTTATCGGTTTGGCTACCGCTGTGGGTGCAAGTGCGATCGCTATTGCTCAAATTGATGTCAAACGGGCGATTTCCTATTCGGTTAGTTCCTATATGGGGATAACTTTTATTGCTGTAGTCAATGGACAAACTCAGGCGGCGTTATTACTCCTGTTGACCTACTCCATGGCTATGGCATTATTAGTCATGACCAGCGGCGGAATTATCCTCAATAATATTACCCAAGATTTGACTCAATATGGGGGGCTGTGGTCGCGCCGCCCCATTTCGGGTATTTGTTTTATTGTCGGGATTATCGCTTTGGTCGCCGTGCCGCCTTTTGGTGGCTTTTGGACGATGTTGGAGTTGACACAAAATCTGTGGATAAGTCAACCGGCGATCGCCATTACCCTATTGGTAATCAACGCTTTAACTGCTTTTAGTCTCACCCGTGAGTTGGGCTTGATTTTTGCGGGACCTCCTAAACAGATGACTATTAGATCACCGGAGGGACTCTGGGCTTTAGTGCTACCGATGACCGTTTTAATGGGTTTGTGTCTACATATTCCCCTGTTGTTGAAGGCTTGGGGAGTCCTACCCAGTTGGGAAAATATTAACCTAACTATAGCCACATTACTCGTGGCTTCTAGTGCGATCGGTGGTGGACTAGCTACCTGGATTTATGTATTTAACGGCATTGAGAAACCCGTTAAATTATGGTCTCCATCAGTTCAGGACTTTTTCGCCTACGATTTCTATACCGCTAAACTGTATCGATTGACCATCATTTCCGCTGTCGCCCTCATCTCCAAAATTATTGATTGGATAGATAGATTTATTGTCGATGGCTTCGTGAATTTAGTCGGTCTAGCCACAGTCTTTAGTGGACAAAGCCTCAAATATAACGTTTCGGGACAAACTCAATTTTATGCCCTCACTATTGTGATAGGCATTACTCTCCTGTTAAGTTTGTTATCCCTTGGTTTGTTCTAACTCCCTCAAAAATGCTCAATCATGCTTAGTTTGTTAATTGCAATTCCCCTAGTTGGTAGCCTGTTAATCGGCTTGCTACCCTCTTCCTTTACCTCCCAACGGATTCGCTCGATCGCCCTAGCTTTCATGGCAGTAACCGGGCTGTTGACCCTGAAATTAACCCTAGATTTCGACCTAGATAATCCCGGTTTTCAGTGGGAAGAATATCTGCCCTGGATTCCCCAATTAGGGTTATCCTATAGTTTGGCAATGGATGGCTTATCTTTACCTCTGGTAGGGTTAAGCGCCATTTTGACCCCTATGGCGATCGCCAGTAGTCGCCCCGACATGAATCGCCCCCGTCTTTACTACTCCATGATTTTGTTAGTAAATGCGGCGATCGCTGGTGCTTTTCTCTCCCAAAATCTCCTGCTGTTTGTGCTGTTTTATGAATTGGAACTCATCCCCATTTATCTATTAATTAGCATTTGGGGCGGCGAAAAACGCGGCTATGCAGCGATGAAGTTCCTCATTTATACCGCCATCTCAGGAATTTTAATTTTGGCAGGTTTCCTAGGGATAGCTTGGTTAAGTGGGTCAGGAAGTTTTGATTTTAATGCCATTAATACTCAGAATTTATCATCAATTAGCCAACTGCTTTTGATGACCATTCTCCTAATTGGATTTGGGATTAAAATCCCTCTAGTCCCCCTCCATACCTGGCTACCTGATGCTTATGTAGAATCTTCCGCCCCCGTCACCATTTTACTGGGAGGTCTATTAGCAAAACTGGGAACCTATGGATTAATTAGATTTGGCTTACAACTATTCCCAGAAACCTGGCAAATCATCGCCCCCGGATTATCCATTGTCGCCGTCTTTAGCGTCATGTATGGGGCTTTAACCGCTATTTCCCAACAAGATATCAAGCGCATGGTTGCCTATAGTTCCATCGGTCACATGGGTTATATTATTGTCGCTATGGCTGCGGGAACTGAAGTTAGTCTGATTGGCGCTATTTCCCAAATGGTCGCCCATGGGTTGATTTTAGCTATTCTATTCCACTTAGTTGGCATAGTTGAAGTCAAAGTGGGAACTAGGGATTTAAAACTCTTAAATGGCTTAATGAACCCCCTTCGTGGTCTACCTCTCACCAGCGCCTTATTAATTATGGCAGGAATGGCGAGTGCGGGTATTCCTGGCTTGGTGGGATTTGTGGCAGAATTTCTGGTTTTTCAAGGAACTTTTGCCGTTTTCCCCATTCAGAGTTTACTCTGTATTATTGCCTCTGGTTTAACCGCTGTTTATTTTGTCATTTTGCTGAACCGCACTTGTTTTGGTAAGCTAGACAATGAGTTAGCCTATTATCCCCAAGTTTCCTTTTCTGAACAAGCACCAGCTTTGATTTTAGCCCTGTTAATTCTGTTCCTAGGCGTGCAACCTAGTTGGTTATTACGCTGGTGTGAACCTACAGCCAAACAAATGGCGATCGAGTTAAGTATTCATCCCGTGCAACAGGTAGCAATTCAACCCGAAAATCCTTCGAGTTTATGATGTTTTCCCCGCAGTTCACTTAATTACTGTTGATTATGACAACCAGTTTCATGCAAGCAGAAAAAACCCCCACTAAATTACCGCCCTCTCAACATGAGTTTGCGGAGATTATTCATCGCTTAGAGGCGGGAGGCGCTATGCTACCCGATACACCCGAAAATTTGATGCAAATTATCGGCATTTATAAGGCTTATGCCGTCCCTATGGATTTCTATTGGCGCGATTTGTTGTATATTGCTGAACGGGTGTTCCTCAATCCGTTGCCGTTTTTTAAATACTTTTTACCCCAGGAATATTTAGACCTGCATAACCATTATGCCGGGGATGATGCCGATTTAAGGATTTGGCGCGGAGAAGCGATCGCTCACCCGGAATTATTGGCATTTATGCAGAAAGGGGAAACCCGAAAAATGCCCAAACTCCTCCATCATTTATGGCACGATCGCGTTAATATGGAGTTCGCCGAAGCCTGTATGCAAGCCATGTTTTGGCATCGAGAAATGGGCGGCAGATTTGACAGTTATTTAGACACAGACGAATATAAAGCCAATGCTGACCGCGCTATCCGCGCTTATTTCCGCAAAAATCCGGTCATGCTGGGTTTATATAAACTGTTCCCCGATATGTTCTTAGAACAGGTCAGGCAACTTTCCTATTATAGCAATTTAGGGCTATTTTGGGAAGTTATGGCTCCCGTATTTTTTGAAATGAGCGATCGCTATGATGAGGGGACAATGACCACCGTACCCGAGGCGATGAATTTCCTGGTTAATGGCATTTTTGCGATCGCAGGTCGCCCTATTTATCATCATGTTTATATTGATGGCGAATGTTATGAAATCGTCCCCAAATCCAAGGGTTTTATGTGGCTCTATGAAGCCGCCTTACCCTATGTAGAAGCCGTTTTTTATCGCACCGCACCTTTCCGGGGTACTAAGTCCTACAACGCCCAAGCTAAAGAAGTTCCTGATGACCAGAAGGATTTTCATTATGGTATTCTTTACGCCGATATTTTCCCAGTTGGTACCGCTGGAATACCACCGACTTTATTAATGCAGGATATGTATCACTTCTTACCCCCCTACTTGGTGGATTATTACCAGAAATATTGCCGAGGTGAGGATGATATGTTGATTCAGTTGGCTAACACTTTTCAGCGTTCCATGTATTGCGTCACATCAGCCGTTATTCAGGCTCTAAGGACTGCTTTACTATATCCCCTTGATGACCCCAACCCCCGCCACCTAGAAGCCAACAGAGCCTTTTTTGAGGCGCAAATGGATCGATTTAAACGCCCCGAAGCACGGTTAAGGAATATTCAAACTCCCAATTACCGTTAAGCTAAATTCCCCGTAGGGTGCGTCATACCCAGGCTATATGAATCCCAACCCGATAATTTGGGGATGACGCACCATAGAGGTTATATGAATCCCAACCCGATAATTTGGGGATGACGCACCATAGAGGCTATAGAAATCCCAACCCGATAATTTGGGGATGACGCACCATAGAGGTTATATGAATCCCAACCCGATAATTTGGGGATGACGCACCATAGAGGTTATATGAATCCCAACCCGATAATTTGGGGATGACCCACCATGGAAGCCCTAGCGCAGCATTACCGAGGGGTGGTAGATATGGTATTAGGTTTCATGAAGTAATAAAACCGCACATTCAGCCAACCTAGCGACTTGTTCTGCGACCGACCCCATTAACACCCGTTTAACGCCAGTATAGCCGTGGGTAGGCATAACAATTAACTCTATGTTTTGAGCTTTAGCATAATCGACAATTTCATGGCTAGGCGTACCAATTAAAACCGTGACCTTTGCGCCATCAAATCCTCTTTTAATCAACTCATTGTTCAAAGCGTCTTCTGCGTGTTGTTGTCGAGACTGAGGACTAACTGATTGCCACATAGAGCCAGGTTCTGCGGGGTGTAATTTAGGCAAAATATGGATAACATGGAGTTGAGATATATGGGGGACAAACTCTCGGGCTGGGGATAAAGCGGCAAAAGAAAGTTCAGAGAAATCGATAGGGACTAATACCGCATTTTTATTAAACCAACTCATCAGTTACTATCCTTTACTATCCTCTTGTGTTTTTCTACGACGAATTTCATCTCCTACTGTGGAATTTAATTGCGCCCCCAGAAGCACTACTAGGGAACTAATATTTAACCATAACAGCAGAACAATAAAAGTGCCGAGCGCACCATAGAGAACATTATAATACTCAGACTGGTAAACATACCAGCGAAATAAATTAGAGATTAAAGCCCAAAAAATCGCGGCCAGAATTGAGCCAGGAATTAAGGGAGTTTTAGGCTTTCGGTAACTAGGGCCATAGCGATATATCAGAGCAAAGTTAGTGGAGACAATGCCGAGGGTAATTGGCCATTGTAGACGATTCCAAGTATCCAATAATGTTGATTGAAGCAAACAATCTTGGACAGGTTCTTGAGCTAAACACATATCAATTTTATCGAGGGGACAATTACCCACTGTTTCTAAGATGCAACTTTTGCGGGCAAGAATTTCCACCAAAAAATCACTAATAAAGACCGCCCCTGATGCCATAATCAACAGCAATAATGTACCCAAAGTCAAAGCGATCGCAATTAATTTTGACTTCCAAACAGGTCTAATTTTGTCTGGTGGCACTTGATGAATTCTATTAAGGGCTTCCATCGCGGAACTAATCACCCCAGAAAACAGCCAAATAGAAATAATAAAACTAAACGAAAATAGTCTAGGGCTAAGACTTCTTCCCGATTGGCTCATAGTTGCCCCAATCAATTTTTGCACTTGTTCTGGTACGACTTCCCCTAACAAATTCGCCATTTCCAATAGGGTTGATTGTAGAGATGGATTGGAACTAATAGCGGCTAACAGAGCAAAAAGAGCGGGAACCAGTGCTAAGGTAGAGTGATAAGCCATTTCGGCAGACAAACCGTATAACCGTTGTTGAACAGTACGAACTCCTAAACTATGAATAGTCTGCCAATTGAGGTAGGTAAAGAATAGAACAAAATCCACCACGCGCTTTTTGATTTGACGACCTAGCCACCATAGGCATTTGAAAAGGATAATCAGCAGATCGGCGGTTTTGGCTGCTACCCACTCAAACCCCAGATACCATGCTTTACGGTTGAGTATCCATAGGGTTTTCAATCCCTGTAGCAGGGTTAACAGCAGCTTCCATAGCAGGTGTAGGATGATTAATAACAGGTTAACTACCATTTCAGCAGCACAGTCTATTATCTGGTTGAAACTTGGCAGCTTGAACCGACAGTGCAATATTGCCCTATTTAGGTGATATAAAAATTGGCAGGGCAATGCGAGTAGCATTTTGCGGGTTGGGGGAGATTTAATCAGGGCTACTTTATAGTATGACCTGTTGTGGAAGGTTTAACACAGAAACAGGGTGTTACTGATGGTTTAAACTTCCCCAGGGATTCAATGTTTCCGGTTGCTTATGGATTTTTAGGTTGAGTTATGAACCAGGATATTAGACAATGGTTGGATGAAATTAAGCGATTGCAAGAGCAGTTAGGACAACTGCGATCCGATCGCGATCAGGCTTTAGCTAGTGCCGACCAGTGGCGAGAGCGTTATAATACGGAAGCCCAGCAGCGCCGAGAAGAGGTGCGCCGCCATCAAGATGCGATCGCTCAACTGCGCCAAGAACTTGAACAACTACAGAATAAATTTGGTATTGCTAAAAATGAGATTCTGACGCGAGTACAAACCGAGCGGGAGGTTGAGAGCTTGGAAACCGTGGAGGAGTTGAAAAATAAGATTGTCCAGATTACCCTAGAACGCGATCGCGCTAGGGAACAGGTCTACCAAATAACGGCAGCCTTAGAGAAAGAGAAAGCCGATCACCTAGAAACCCGCAACAGTCTCACTACCGCTTTAGGGGACACCATGGACCTGCTCACCAAGGCTCAAAATGCCGGAAAGTCCAATAGTTAATAGTCCGGTATGGGAAACTCGGCGCTACAGGGGGGCTACAGGAGGGGGTGAAACTGGAGTTGTAGTTGAGCAACCCCCTCCCATTGGCTAAAATCCCATAGCTTTAGCTACTGCGTCCAAATTAGCAGCAATACCCTCTTTAGTGGGGTTATTACTGTGTTTGATAGCCACGTCGGGGTCTTTTAAGCCATTACCTGTTAAGACACAAACTACAGTGGCTCCTGCTGGTACTTGGTCTTTGACTTTCAGCAGTCCAGCTACGGAGGAGGCGCTGGCGGGTTCACAGAAGATGCCTTCTTGGGAGGCTATAAGGCGATAGGCGTTGAGGATTTCTTCGTCAGTAACGGCGCTAAAACTGCCTTGGCTGGCTGATTGGGCTGCTATAGCCATATCCCAACTGGCGGGGTTGCCGATACGAATGGCGGTGGCGATAGTTTCGGGATGGGTGATTGGGTGACCATTAACTATGGGGGCGGCTCCGGCTGCTTGAAATCCCATCATCCTAGGGAGGCGATCGCATTTTCCTTCTGAATGATACTGACAAAATCCCATCCAGTAGGCGGTGATATTTCCGGCATTTCCCACAGGGATACACAACCAATCGGGTGCATCACCTAAAGCGTCTACCACTTCAAAGGCGGCGGTTTTTTGTCCTTCCAAGCGATAGGGGTTCACCGAGTTAACTAGGGTGACAGGATATTGGCGGGAAACCTCCCGCACAATGGTTAGGGCTTCGTCAAAGTTTCCTTCGATAGCTAAGACTTCCGCACCATAAAGGAGAGCTTGGGCTAGTTTCCCCAGGGCTACATAACCCAATGGAATCAGGACAAATGCTTTTAATCCGGCACGACGCGCATAGGCTGCCGCTGATGCTGAGGTGTTACCTGTACTGGCACAAATGACGGCTTTGGCTCCCTCTTCTTTCGCTTTGGATATAGCCATAGTCATCCCCCGGTCTTTAAATGACCCAGTGGGGTTCAATCCGTCATATTTCACATATACCTGCACCTGTTTTCCGATTTCGGCGGCAATGGTGGGGACTGGAATTAGGGGGGTATTACCTTCTTGCAGGGTGACAACGGGGGTGGCTGAGGTAACAGGTAGATAGTCCCGGTATGCTTCAATCAGACCGGGCCAGATATTGAGTTTTCTTTCAGTTGCGGGCAAAGTCAGGGTCATTTCAATGTTACAGTTTGTTGTTTTGGGCTAAATTTACTTGACTTTTCAAGGTTGCCATGCTATATAACTTGGGGCTAATGGGTTAATCAGCCCTTGAGTCTTACTCAGGTGAAAACGGTTTCGCGCCTGTCACGTAAAACTCCTGGGAAGGTTGGAAGCTCCGTGATTGATCACGGAGAGGAAAACCGACTCAAGCGGCTGACCGC
>NZ_JBIMLI010000130.1:0-14852 GCF_051859755.1 Limnospira sp. | reverse complement strand
ACTAAAGTCCCCCTGTCGCGTTTCCTCCCCGGTCTAAAGACACGGGGCTTCCACGCTCCCAAGAGGTTTACGTGAACGGGACCAGAGGGCTGACCGAGACTAAATGTGGATCAGGTCATTGTCTAAGTAGAACGGAAAACCATTAAGCAAACAGGGAAGATATTTAGCCAGGGGTTAAGCTCCCGCTGGCTGATCAACGAAGAATCCCTAGCCTAGCCTTTGTAGGCGGGGAGTGTTAAAGAATAAGAATAGCTGAGGGTAGAGTGTGAATATGAAAGCGATGATTTTGGCTGCTGGTAAGGGGACTCGTGTTCGCCCTATTACTTACACCATACCGAAACCATTAATTCCGATTCTCCAAAAGCCAGTAATGGAGTTTTTGGTAGATTTGCTGCGTCGCCATGGTTTTAAGGAAATCATGGTCAATGTGAGCCATTTGGCGGATGAAATTGAGAACTATTTTCGTGATGGTCAGCGGTTTGGGGTAGAGATTTCTTACTCATTTGAGGGGAGTATCGAAGATGGTCAACTGATAGGTAAGGCTTTGGGGTCTGCTGGAGGAATGAAAAAAATCCAGGACTTTAACCCATTTTTTGATGATACGTTTGTGGTGTTGTGCGGGGATGCCTTAATTGATTTAGACCTGAGTGAGGCGGTAAAATGGCATAAACAGAAAGGTGCGATCGCTACTGTAGTGATGAAATCTGTACCGAAAGATGAGGTTTCCAGCTATGGGGTGGTGGTTACGGATGAAATGGACAGGATTAGGGCTTTTCAGGAGAAACCATCTGTAGAAGAAGCTCTCAGCACCAGCATTAACACGGGGATTTATATCTTTGAGCCAGAGATATTTGACTACATCCCGTCTGGGTGCGAGTATGATATTGGTAGCCAACTGTTCCCCCATTTGGTGGAAATAGGCGCGCCCTTTTATGGGATTACTATGGATTTTCAGTGGGTAGATATTGGGAAGGTTCCCGACTACTGGCGGGCTATTCGCAGTGTGTTACTGGGTGAGGTGAAAAATGTGCCTATCCCAGGTAGAGAAGTGGCTCCGGGGATTTACACTGGGCTAAATGTGGCGGTGAATTGGGATAAAGTCCATATTGAAGGCCCGGTCTATATCGGTGGTATGACCCGCATTGAAGATGGTGCAACTATTATCGGTCCGACTATGATAGGTCCGAGTTGCTCAATATGTAGCAACTCCTATGTGAGTAATAGCGTGATTTTCGAGTATTCTCGGTTGGGGCGTGGGGTGCGCCTGGTAGACAAATTGGTGTTTGGTCGCTACTGTGTGGATAAGCTGGGAGCTTCGATTGATGTTCAGGCGGCGGCTTTGGATTGGCTGATTACTGATGCTCGACAGGCTGTGGGTGATCCCCCAGAAGAACATCAGGCGATCGCAGATATTCTCAGCACCTCATAACTTTTTGGTAGGTTGTATGCATAAATCTTCCGTGGTATTGTACGGGGGGGCAATCGAATCACCCTCTGTTTCCAGCAGGTTATTTCGGAGGTGCGACCCACTTCCCCTAAAACTGGCTGAAGGTGGTCTATCTTACGGTTCAGAAAATTGGGGCGGTAATGGTGACCATCAACTGGTTGAGGTTTTAGTGGATATACCCACCCTCCGCCAGACGGAAGACACGGAAGATATAGAACAACTTTATACCTACCAAGTGCCGCCTCACTTAGATATTATGCCGGGGGATATTCTCAGTGTCCCCTTTGGCGCTCAACAGATAGGGGCGATCGCCATTAGGTTAACATCAGAACTGCCAGAAAATCTGAGGGAACCGGGTAAGGCTACCTCTATCAAAGTGCGTCCCGTAGAAGATATCACTGTCAAGGGATTTTTCCCCCCCAATTATTGGCAATTACTACAACAGGTCGCCCAGTATTATCAAACCCCCCTAATTAAGGCGATCCGAACTGCCCTCCCCCCCGGACTCCTACGCCGTAGCCAGCGACGTATTCGTTTAGTTACTAATGCTATTCCAGACGGTGCTGAAGAGTTTTTGCAACCGAAAGCCCAAAGGATTTTACAACTTTTGCGCCAGTCAGCTACGGGAGACTATACCTGGCAGTATTTGCAACGACAAATTAAGGGAGGCTCTCGGGGACTACAGGATCTGATCAAACGGGGTTGGGTGGAAAGCTATCTCGAACCGCCGACACCACCGCGCCCTAAACTCAGACCAGCAATCACCCTAGTGATAGATTGGGTAGAGTTAGACTTTATAGACATAACCACCCGTCAGCGGGAAGTGCTGGAAATTTTGCGGCGGCGGGGTGGGGAAATGTGGGTAACTGATTTATTGCAAACCTGCAACACCAGTTCTAGCTTACTCAAAACTCTGGAGAAAAAGGGATGTGTAGTAATTGGCGATCGCGAAATTCTACGCACGGAACAGGGTATTTCGACAATAGCGGATCAGCCTTTATCTCTGACGGAACACCAACAACAAGCCTTAGACGTAATTTTGGGGTTATCTGGTTTTCATCAACTGCTGCTGCATGGTGTGACAGGTTCGGGCAAAACTGAAGTATATTTACAGGCGATCGCCCCCATTATTGACCAGGGTAAATCAGCCCTAGTCCTAGTCCCGGAAATCGGCTTAACTCCCCAACTAACCGATCGCTTTCGCGCGAGGTTTGGTGAGGTGGTGTTTGTCTATCATAGTGGTTTGTCAGAAGGTGAACGCTACGATACCTGGCGTAATATGATCCAAGGTACTCCCCAGGTAGTAATCGGAACGCGATCGGCAATTTTTGCCCCTTTACCCAATTTAGGCATAATTGTTCTCGATGAAGAACATGACAGCAGCTTTAAACAGGACCAGCCGCAGCCATGCTACCATGCTCGCACTGTGGCAGCGTGGCGGGCGGAACTGGAAAACTGCCCCTTAATTTTGGGTTCAGCCACTCCCGCCTTGGAAACTTGGCAGCATCATCGCCACAATCATAACCCATCCATTCATTATCTATCTTTACCTGAAAGGGTATTATCTCGCCCCCAGCCGCCGGTAGAAGTCGTTGATATGCGTCGGGAATTGAAGCAGGGGAATCGATCCATTTTCAGTAGAAGTCTACAATTGGCGATCGCCTCTTTGCGAGACAATAATCAACAGGGCATTTTATTCATCCACCGTCGCGGACATAGCACCTTTGTTTCCTGTCGCAGTTGTGGCTACGTCATGGAATGTCCCCGTTGTGATGTTTCTCTCTCCTATCACCACATTCACGCCGAAGCTATCCCATACTTACGCTGTCACTACTGCAACCATTCCCAATCCTACCCCCAACGCTGTCCCCAGTGTGACTCTCCCTATTTTAAACATTTTGGCAGTGGGACCCAACGAGTCGCCCAGGAATTAACCCGCCTTTTTCCAGAATTGCGGTTTATCCGTTTTGACAGTGACACCACCCGCACCAAAAATGCCCATAGAATTCTTTTAACTCAGTTTGCTAACCGGGAGGCTGATTTATTAGTTGGTACTCAAATGCTCACCAAAGGTTTAGACTTAGACTCTGTAGGGCTGGTGGGTATTGTCTCCGCTGATGGACTTCTGCACCTGTCCGACTACCGCGCTAGTGAACGTGCTTTCCAGACTTTGCTACAGGTAGCCGGACGTGCGGGACGTGGTAACGACCCCGGACAGGTAATTCTCCAAACCTATACCCCCGAACATCCCGTCGTCGAAGCCGTCCGAAACCATGCTTATCAGTCTTTTGTGGAAACCGAGCTACAACACCGCTCAGAGCTTAATTATCCCCCCTCTGGTGGCTTGATTTTACTCCGGTTAAGGGGTTATGATGCGATCGAGGTTGAACAAACCGCCCACCGTATCGCCTCTGAGTTAAGTTCTGAGCTGCTTCCGGGAACTTGCGAACTGTTGGGACCCGCACCCGCTCCCATTATGCGTGTTGCTAATCAATACCGCTGGCAGATTTTATTAAAATTCCTCCCCGGTCAGACTACCCCCACTCCCTCTCTGGCTGCTTTGGCTAAAAAATGCCCCCCCTCTGTTCGCTTCTCCATTGATGTTGACCCTCTCAGTTTCGGTTAACTATTGCCACTTATCCCCCCACAGCCATAGTTTTTTCTCAACTATCCAGTCATCTCGTATCGTGGATGACAAATTTTTGGGTTAGATCTGTTATGGTAAATCCAAAGATTTGGGTATATTAAGGTAGGCACTTTGTCAAATAATTGTTATAATTCGTAATAATTTCCGGGACAAGGGTGGCCATCCTAGAAAATTAACCCAAACCCACTTTTAAGGAGTTCACGTCATCATGGAACCTAGTAGCTTATCTTTGGAACAACAATTCAACCTGTCCTCATTTAGAATGCAGGTAAACCAAATGAGCCGGGAACAAGCCCAGGAGTTTTTGGTTAATCTTTACGAACAAATGTTGGTTAGGGAAAATATGTATCAGCACTTTCTCAAGTATCAGTGGGGCTTAGAACCCAATTCCGGTGCTGAGTAAGTGGATATTACCTCGATATTAGTTGGCCACCTCTGTCTCTTACTTTCTTTTTCTGACAAGAAGCGAGTTGGGGGTAGTTGGGTGACTCACATTAGCCTGGGTCGGAGTCCAAAATGGCGAAATTGCAGATAGTCTTGTAAAATGCGATCGTGGTCAAAGCATAGATTCTGTGGAATGCACCAAGGCTCAAAGATGTCTAAATTTTGGGCATCATCAGCCGCCTGGGGTTCTCCCTTCGCCGTAGCGATAAATACCACAGCTAGGGTATGTTGGCGAGGGTCTCGGTTAGGGTCTGAGTAAACATGGAACTGTTGAATCAAGGTGACATCTAGCCCCGTTTCTTCTTTGGCTTCTCTGGTGGCTGCGGTTTCTACTGACTCGCCGTAGTCTACAAATCCTCCGGGAATAGCCCAGCCTAATGGGGGATTTTTTCGGTCTATTAATACAATCGGTCGCGATCGCCGATCTATAAGTTCGATGATGATATCTACTGTCGGCGCGGGATTACGATAGCTCATTGGATTGATGATAAAATGGATCTAGGTATGCTGAGATTTGCTAAATAACCTGAAATAGCTAGAAACCAAAAACTCTTTAATCGGGATAGCCACAAATGTTATAGGGTTAATGGTGACAATAATCGTTCTCACGTTGGACTTGGCTTGTTTGATAATTTGCTTCGCTACCCAGTCGGCTGACATCACCCCAATGGGGTTAAGATTACTTTTAAAAGGCCCTAAAATCAGCTTGCGAATCACACAGGGAGAGTCGAGGCGGCGTAATGTGACTAAATCCCCTAAAGTGCGTTTACTGAGTTCATAAAGAGGACTAAAGGCGGGGCTAACTTCTGCCTCGGAAGTATTGACCCAGACCTCCTTGCGGGCGATATCTGTGTTGGTGCGAACGGTTTTTAAAAACAATTCTAAGAGTCGCCAACTGGAGAAAGTATTGATTTCGTAGGATTTGCCGATCGCCTCTGGGGTTCGTTCCCCGTGTACATTAATACCATGATTGATAATCAGGATATCTACGGTTTCTAACAGATTCGCTAACTGTTCCTCTTCTCCTACTTGCCAGGTGATAGTTTTTAGGGGTAATTCTTGCTGGTCAATGGTGAGGGTGATAGTTTGGGAAGTTGATGATAAAGCGATCGCCTTCGCCCCAGAGTTGTGGAGGTGTTTAAGTAGCGCGCGCCCTAAACTCCCAGAAGCGCCAGTCACCGCCACTGTTTTACCTTTTAGAGAAAGTCCTGTTCCCATAATTTTATCTAAAACCGTGAGAGTTCCGCAAAAGTAGGCATTTTGGTTATCAAAATGGTGTCGCCAGTGATAAGATGGGTTCACCAATAACCGCGACGGTGGCTGAGAAAAATTACCCGGAAGGTGGGTTAAATCAGTGAGTGTGTCCGCGTGGGGAACTCCTGAACCTCTAGCGATCGCAGGCAGTAGAAAGCCGAGGGTGTAAACTGAACCCGTCAGCGTCAACCAGTGAGGATCTCCTGTTAGTCCATAGATACCCAACCAAAACCCCAGACTGAATACTAACATAACCATCGCCTCTGGCACATCATTATACCAGTGGGCTTTCCGATAAATCTCCTCACTTTTAATGCTATAGTCGGGACGAAATACCCGATGATGCCAAGAATGGAGGCGATACAGGGGTTGCCAAACATGGGCGAGGGCGTGGTAGGTGTCTCGGACTAATTCTACCCACACCACCGAAGCTACTACCCAAACTGTATTTATGATCACTAGCGTTAGCATAAACTTAGAGTTTCAGACCTCATTGGTTTTGTTAAAATTTACCATTTAGCATTGTATATGCCAAAGGGCTGTTAAATGTTTGAAACTTCCAGAAAATCTCGATTCTGGGAGTTGGGCTGGTTATCTCTAGCCGAAATGGAGGGTTAGACACCTTCCCCCTCTGGCTGGATGCAGATGGTTATCTGAATAATAGTGTATACTGGGTTATTTATTCTAGTTTGATATAAATGATATGGGTTCAAAGACCTGGAAACGGTTTATAGGTTGGGCTTTGTTGGGTTTGCTGTTGACTTGGGGGGTTAGTTGCGCCTCCCCAACTGCTGATCAAAGCGATCGCCGTGAGGTGGAGTTTTGGACAATGCAGCTTCAACCTCAGTTTAATGACTATTTTAATCAGTTAATTGCTAACTTTGAAAATGATAACCCCGAAGTCAAAATTCGCTGGGTAGATGTACCTTGGTCAGCTATGGAGAGTAAAATCTTGGCGGCGGTGTCCGCCCAAACTGCGCCCGACCTGGTGAATTTAAACCCCGATTTTGCCTCTATGTTGGCGGGTCGCGATGCTTGGTTAAATTTGGATGAACACCTATCCGAAGAAGTGCGATCGCTATATTTACCCAATATCTGGGAAGCTAATATGATCCAAACCTGCGACGGTGATAATTGTCAGAATCGCACCTTTGGCATTCCCTGGTATTTGACTACCCAAATTGTCATTTATAATCAGAATTTACTCAATCAAGCCGGTCTGGAAAATCCCCCCACCACCTATGAGGAAGTCGCTACAGTTGCCCAAACTATTCGCGAGAGAACCGGAAAATATGCCCTATTTGTTTCCTTTGTACCCACCGACTCCGCCCAAGTTTTACAGTCCTTAGTTCAGATGGGGGTCCAGTTGGTTGATAATAATAGAAGGGCTGCTTTTAATACTCCCGAAGGTCGCGCCGCCTTTCAATATTGGGTTGATTTATATCAACGGGATCTGTTACCCAGAGAAGTCTTAACTCAGGGACATCGAAGGGCGATCGAATTGTATCAAGCTGGGGAAATTGCCCTATTGACCACCGGACCTCAATTCTTTAGGGCGATCGCAGAAAATGCCCCCGATATCGCCAAAGTTTCCGCACCATCTAGCGCTATTACTGGCGAAACTGGTAAAATCTCCGTGGCTGTCATGAACCTAGTTATCCCCCAAAATACTCGCCACCCAGAAGATGCCATAAATTTTGCCTTATTTGTGACTAATAGTGCTAATCAATTAAACTTTGCTAAAGCATCAAACGTCATCCCTTCCAGTATTGAAGCATTAGAAAATCCCTTCTTTCAAAACATCCCCGCAGATGCCACACCCCAAGACCAAGCCAGGAAAATTAGCGCCCAACAGATGACAAACGCTCAAGTTTTGATTCCCCCCCTAGAAGACATCAAAGAATTGCAAAGCATTATTTACAACAATTTGCAAGCAGCCATGTTAAATCGAAAAACTGTTGATCAGGCGATCGTAGATGCTGAAACAGATTGGAATCGGCGCTTAAATTAAGCCTTTAAGTTCAACTAAACCCAACTTTATCTAGGGTGGTTGCTATTCTCATATTCCCTTAAACAACCACCCCATTTTATTCCTATATCCCCTAATAAGCCATGTAAATTATTCGGAATCATCCCAGCCAATGAACCTTCTTGCTGCACTAACTCTTGTAGTTCATTTAATCCCTTCATCACCTGATTTTTAACCTCTTGAATTTCCTCGCTAATTTTAACCGAAAGTTGCTGTTTTTCCCGAATTTTATCCTGCCTTTTTTCGTTCCATGTATATATTTTATTATTAGTCTGTGTGTCTAAATCTTGGCAATTTTTTTTAATCACATTTATCTGATGTTGTAAATTAGTCAATTCCTGGTTAAGTCCTTGTTTACGTCCTTGATTTATTGCATATAATTGTTGCAGTTGATAGTTATGATGATAAAAGCCTTCACTATCATCTATCTCTATCTCTAGCCTGAGAATACTGCATTCAATCATATTTTTTTGCTGTTCCAAACTTTTGATATTTTGGAGATTTTTGGAAAGAGACTCAACCAACACTCTTTTCGCATCATTAATATTTTCCGAGAGTTTCCTAATGTCCTGTTCAACCCTACCTTTTCGGCTTTCCAGATAATTAGGATTTTGTAAATCCAGAACCCTGTTAATTTGGGTATATATATCATCAACAATTGTATTAAATAACTGTAATTTTGCGCGCCGTATCTCATCTTTATCATTGGGAATAGTCCCATTATCAGCCGCCTTAATTTCCCTCAAATAATTTCTAACCACACCCATCAGCATATCATTAGTCTGGTTTTTAAAAATCCTATAATACTCACCAGACAAACGATTTCTCTTCAGTAAATCATCATAATCAGTGCATTCATGGCGCGCGCGATCCAGACCTTTAGACTGCTTCAGTATTTCTAAAACCGCCTGTGGCGAAGTAGTAAGTTTAGCTTTAGGAATATGATAAAACATACTATATAGCACTCCTAAATAAGTGTAAAAATTAGGCTATCTTTAGACCATAGTAGTGCATCGTGATAATTAAGAAACCCAGTTTCTCCCGTCTGCTGAAAAATAGGGGGGAAACATGACCAGAAACCGGGTTTCAGAAACCGTCATTATTTAACCAGCCAGTTAATTAACCCCGATACAATATTCCCTAAATCCGAGATAATAGTTCTTGTTTTTTCGCTTGAAATTCCTCCTCACTCAAGACACCTTGCTGCTTCAATTGACCCAATTTCTCTAAAGTTTGATAGATATTAGCCGCCTCATCAGCCTTGTCTTTTTCCAGGTCAGAAACATAGTTTTTTCCCTTTTCAAAAGCCGAGTCATAAGCCCATTTAACCTCTTCTTCCGCAAAATTATTCAGAGACCCACCACTAGAAAAATGGTTAATAGCAACCTGTCCCACCGCATAGGTAGAAGCCCCAGAAGTCAAAGCCATTGAAGTTCCACCAATTAACGAACCAATACCCGGAATTGCCTTAATGAAACTAGAACCCAAACGAGCAATAGTTGTACCTGTTAATGCCGAAACAAATGCTTTTCCCGTACTAACAGAATAGTTGACTCCATACAGTTTAGCAAGTTCTTGTAGCATTTCCATTTGAATAGCAGTAACAGCCATAAAATCCACTATGGGGATAGGGATTAATCCACCTCCCATTGACCAGAGGACGTGATTGCGAATAATAGCTTCTGCTTGCGTTTTTTTACTCATTAGGAGTACCTGGTAAACAATAATGATTTGGGGGGCGCTTCGGGAGATGTTGCCAAAACGACCCTCTTTTATTTTACCCTTTCCCAAACTATTGAAAATTGCTAATAAATCAATCTATAGCCCCCCTAAAGCCCAGCCAGTCCAGTTTTTCAGCCACATTAGCCAGCGCCTAGGTGTCACCGCCTTAACAAAAATTAACAAACTCATTTTTCCTGGACTAGCAACCTTTTTGGCATTTCCCAGAGTCTCAAATTGGGCTTGCTTACAGCCAAGGACAGCATAATCAATCATAATTATCAAGCTATAATTGATAACTAGACATTCCTAGTCGTCCCCTATTCAAGTAGTAGGGAATAATCCGATAACATTGTTAAAACGGAGAGAAAAGCGTGGATATTCTATCCAACACCGTGGCACTGTCCCGAATGCAATTTGCACTGACAGCCATCTTTCATATGTTGTGGCCAGTTCTTACTACCGGGCTAGGTATCTACCTAGTTATTATTGAAGGACTATGGCTAAAAACTCGCAACCCAGACTACTATTATCATGCCAGATTTTGGTCTAAATTTTACGTCCTTAACTTCGGAATAGGTGTCGCTAGTGGCATTCCTATGGAGTTTCAATTTGGCACGAATTGGGCTCCTTTATCAGAGGCTATTGGTAACTTTTTTGGCAGTGTAATTGGCTTCGAGGCTTCCTGGGCGTTTATGCTAGAAGCGGCTTTTTTGGGAATTATGGTGTTTGGTTGGGAGCGCGTCAACCCTATTATTCACTTTGTTTCCACGATTCTTGTGGCTTTTGGCGCTAATCTTTCAACCTTTTGGATTTTGTCGGCTAATTCCTGGCTACAAACCCCGGCGGGAGTGGAAATGGTGGAGGGGAAATTTATCGTGCTTGACTATTTTCAAGCTATCTTTAATCCCTTCATGTTAAATAGCTTTCTGCATATGTTCTTCGCAACATTAGAAACATCGCTATTTGTGATTGGTGGTATTAGTGCTTGGTATATCCTCAAAAAACGGCATCATCAGTTTTTCTCCAAATCTCTGAAAATTGCGATCGCAGCTACTATCGCTGTCGCACCTATGCAGCTTTATATCGGACATTTGAGTGGCGAACAAGTTTATCACTACCAACCTACTAAATTAGCCGCTATGGAGGCGCAGTGGGAAACTATCCCCGCTGGACAGTCTGCTGATTGGAGTTTGTTGGCTTTTCCTAACCCCCAGACCCAAAAAAATGATTGGGAAATTACTATCCCGAATGGTTTAGGGTATATTCTCGAATTTAAAAAAGAATTATCCGAACCTGTCTTGGGTTTAAAAGAGTGGAAACCAGAAGATAGACCGCGTTTATTGGGTTTGATTTACTACTCTTTTCGGATTATGATTGCTATTGGTTTCTTTCTGGCTGGACTCATGGCGGTCACCGTTATTCAGTGGTTACGGGGGAAACTTTCAGCGGACAATATTACTCAACAGGGTTGGTTAATGTGGGGTTGGATTATTTCTGCACCTCTGGGTTATATTGCGGTTGAGGCTGGCTGGACTGTGCGTTGTGTAGGACGACAACCTTGGACGGTTTATAATGAAATTCGCACGGTTGATGCTGCTTCTAATTTACCCCCGGAAAATGTGTTAACTACTTTGGTTGGTTTCGCTGTGGTTTATAGTTTGCTGTTGGTGGCGGCGATTTATTTTGGGAGTCGAATTATTCGCCGTGGTCCGAATTTGGAGTTGGCTATTCCTGGTGGAGTTCGCCCGGCTTTTGATACTAGCCCCGGTCAGTTTTCCCCGGACGAAAGACCAGCAGAAACTCAAGGTTAACTCTGGTTTTATCTTACCCGAAAATTAGGGGCGATCGCTACATCGCCCCACTCATCATCAAGTCATCATCCCGGAGAAGAATTAATGGAAACTTTGCAATATTTACTCCCTCAAGTCTGGTTTGGAATTTTGGCTTTATTCCTGTTTTTGTATGTGATGCTAGATGGCTTTGATTTGGGGGTTGGAATTTTGTCTATCACTTCCTCTAGCGAAAAACGCCGCAGCATCCTGATGACCAGTCTCAGTAATATTTGGGATGCTAATGAAACCTGGTTAGTGTTGATGGGGGGTAGTCTATTTGGCGCATTTCCTCTGGCTTATAGCACTATTCTTAGCGCCCTATATGTGCCGATTTTCGTGATGATTTTTGGCTTAATTTTTAGGGCTGTAGCCTTTGAATTTCGCGAACAAGCGACTAATAAGTTATTCTGGAATTTTGCTTTTGGGGCGGGTAGTTTTTTGGCGGCTTTGGGTCAAGGTTTCGCCCTCGGTGGGGTTCTGGAAGGGATTAGGGTTGATGCTAACGGTCATTTTATTGGCACCACTTGGGATTGGTTACGTTTCCCGACTATAGTAGTAGCATTAACTTTGATTCAAGGATATGTTTTGATTGGGTCTACCTATCTAATTTGGAAGACTGAAGGCGAGTTACAAAAAACTCACTATAAAACGGCTAAACTGGCGGCTATTACTACTTTAATTGGCGCGATTTTAATCACTGTGGTAACGCCGATTTTTTATGAATCAGCACGCGATCGCTTATTTTCTCAACCCCTAGTTTATATCTTTTCCCTAATTCCAATTTTGGGAATAGTGCTAATTGGCTTATTACTCAGAAGTATCACCCGTCAGGAAGAAAGAACCCCATTTATCTGGACAATTTTAATTTTTGTCCTCACTTTTTTGGGATTAGCAATGGTCGTTTTTCCCTATATTATCCCCCCAACAATTACCATTTATCAAGCTGCGGCTGACCCCAGTTCAATGGTGGTTATGATTATTTTTGTCGGCGCTTTAATTCCGGTCATGTTGTTTTACAACATTTATCAATATTTTGTCTTTCGTGGGAAAGTTACCGAGGCGGCTTATGAGGAATAGTCCCTAAATCCCTAGGGAGTGTCTCACTCCCTATATAAAAATACCCTAATTATACCAGATACCCCGACCAACCTTTATAATAACCATGAAATCATATTAATTTGTTAATTATGCCAAAATCCATCAAGTCCCTGTTTTTAACTACTTTGGGAAAATTAGTAACCACGGGTCTAATTACTGCGTTGGTGGTGATTTATGTTTCCCAGGTGACACATTTACACGCGGCGGAGTCTAAACACTTCCTCTGGTCTGTAGAAACTCCCCAAAATCAAGTTTATTTTTTGGGTTCTATTCATGTTTTGAGTGCAGATGATTATCCTTTACCCCAGGTAATGAATGATGCTTTTAATCAGGCTGATAATGTGGTATTTGAACTGAATATCAATGACCTAGAAAGTCTGGAAAGCCAAGCGATTATGCTAGAGATAGCTACGCCGCCAGATGGTAAAACCTTGCTAGATCTAATCAGTGATGAAACTTATCATCTGGTTCAAAAAACCATGGAAAAGTTGCAATATCCTATCCAAATATTTACGAATTTTAAGCCGTGGTTTGTGTCGATGTCTTTGATGTCGTTACAACTGCAAAATCTGGGTTTTGACCCGCTTTATGGTGTGGACAGATACTTTTTTGAGCAAGCGATCGCCCAAGACAAAACCATCATGAGTTTAGAAACCATGAGGGATCAACTCAAGATATTTGATAGTCTGTCCTGGGAACAACAGGATGAGATGCTAAGACAAACCCTCCAAGAAATTGACACCTTAGAAGACTCATTTCAACAAATGCTACAGGCTTGGAAGTCGGGAGATAAACAGACTTTAGAAGATTTGATAATTACTGGCTTTAAAGATTATCCAGAGTTGGGAAATCGTCTTTTTCGCGATCGCCACCTCAAATGGATGACCGAAATACAGAATTTTTTACAAGATGATAAAAACTATTTGGTAGTAGTTGGTGCTGGTCATTTAGTGGGAGAAGATGGTATCGTCCAAATGTTGCGCGACCAAGGTTATTCAGTCCAACAACAATAACCACAGATCAGGAAATTAAAAAAGCGGGTAGTTAACCCGCCCAATCAACCATTAACTATTGAGAGTCAATCAAACCCCAATTATCCTTGATAACCCGGAACCCGACAACCAATGATAATTTCCTGGGTTCTGGGATAATTATTGAGAAGTTGATAAAAAAGCTGTGAATTAAAACTTCTGGGGTCAGATCTATGACCAGATCTATCAACAGCTTGATGGGTAGTAATGCGGTCATTAGGAACCCCCGTCCGCGAAACTAACCAAGCCAAAGACTGATATTGAGCCATGGTATATCCACTGTGGCTAGAACCGTTATTCATGCCATCTGGTGGTGTTTCCAGGGAAACATGATAAGCAAAATTATTGACAGAAGCGGGATATTTAGGATGAGTCCTGACTGCTTCTTCACCGCGACTACCAACAAACACAGAATTTCCGGCACCAAAAGCCCTTAAATCGGGAGGGACAATATAAACAATATCTCCATTGAGGGTAATTAAGGTATGGTAACTGGCCTGATTATCTTCGGAAGTGTGGCGGGTGCGGAAAAAATTAATGGCATTTTGACTGGTGGTAACAGTTTCGTGGAGGACAATAATTGGCTGATTATTGTTCAGTTGACCATTAATATCATAGACAAACCGTTGGCCGTAGTTAGTCTGATTGGCGATCGCCTGATATTCTTGAGGAGTATGGCCAGAGGAACTTTGAGCAGTTAAGGGACGACGAAACCGCGTCAAAGGTGCTGGTTGTTCAATAGGGGGACCCACCTGGGTAGAAGCCACAGCCACATTAGTAGTAGGTCTAACCCCACAGGTAGGCTGCAATTCTAAAGTAACATTAGCCACTTCCTCGGCTACCACCAGTCTCCCAGTAGACAAAAACATAGGAACCGCCAAAGCCACCACAAACATGATCAACAGCAAAACCGGGGTAAATTTTAACTTCATCTAAACAACCGCAAACCATGAATAAGGGAATTTTCAACAGTTTAATCCAAATATTCAGGATAAGCGATCGAGATCTTAAAGTTTGCCTAAAGGCTGAACCGGAAACTCCGTTGAGTTCAGGCTGAGTCCATATCGATACTTTAGCCTTGGCTTCTATTTTAGGGAACTGTTGGGAGCCAGAATTTAATCCAAGATTTGCTTGACATCTTAGGACAATAAGGTACAATACCTCAAAAGATTCGCAACTCAATAATGAGTATACGGTCAAACCCCAGACCATGCCAAATTTCCTTGACGACATACTCATCAAGTCGGATTCTTCATGGTAAAATCAAACCATGGTGCGAGACGTTTAGGAGTCAAATAAGGCTGCAATGCCTGAAATAACCTCCTAGTGGGACTTTCACCCCTTGGTG